>CATLEQ010000167.1 GCA_949915905.1 uncultured Lachnospiraceae bacterium
CGACGACAAGGTAGATAAGGAATCATTGTTAAAAATCATGAGCGTGTTAAAAAAGTTCGAGCGCGACGGCAGGGAAGTGGACATGATTTTGTCAAATTACGTCTATGACAAGGTGGGGAAGAAGCACAAGAAAGTGATGAATTACCGCAGCGTCATCAAGCCGAACCGGATTCTCAACTGGAATAATGCGCGGCAATTGCGCCTTGGGCAATATATTTTGATGCATTCGGTGATTTACCGTACAGAGATGCTGAAAGAGTGCAAGATGGAGTTGCCGAAGCATACGTTCTACGTGGACAATATTTATGTATATTATCCATTGCCGCATGTGAAAAAGTTTTGTTATGTGGACACGGACTTTTATCTGTACTACATCGGACGGGAGGATCAGTCCGTCAATGAAAAGGTAATGATTGGACGTCTCGACCAGCAGATTTTCGTGACGAAGACGATGATTGACCTATATCGTCTGGAGGAGGACGTGCAGAGCGACAAGCTGCGCCATTACATGAGGAATTATCTGTCGATGATGATGACGATTTCCACGATTTTGTGCATCCGTTCGAAAAAGGATGAAAATCTGGATAAAATGCGTGAATTGTGGCAGTACTTGAAAGAGCAGGATATCGCGACCTATAAGAAAATCCGCCACAGCCTATTGGGGACGCTCTGCCACCTGCCGGGGCGGACGGGAAGAGCCATCGGCGCGGGAATTTACTGTATCGTGCGCAAGGTGGTTGGATTTAGTTGAATATGTATATTTTTTCCAGCCATGGAACATACTAATTTGTGAATCGGAGGCTTTGCCTCTATATAAGATGAAAAGGAGTATGACCATGGCTGTTGATTTTAAGGAAAGCAGGACAAAGGAAAACTTGATGCGGGCGTTTGCCGGGGAAAGCCAGGCGCGCAACCGTTATACGATTGCCGCGAAAAAAGCGAGAAAGATGGGGATGGAGACGATTGCCGACATTTTCATCTATACGGCCGACCAGGAGCGGGCACATGCGGAGCGGTATTATGAATTGCTGAAGAGTTTGTCGGGCGAGACGATTGTCATCGACGGCGGATATCCAGTGGACCAGCAGGAAGGGCTGGCGGAAATTTTGCGCGCGGCGGAGCACAACGAGAGGGAAGAGTATGAGGACGTGTATCAGAACTTTGGAAATGTCGCGCAGGAGGAAGGATTTTTAGAGGCGGCGGCCACGTTCTTCCAGATTGCCAAGATTGAACACGTACACGAGCAACGGTTCGCCGAACTGGCGGAGATGCTGGAGAAAGATGAGTACTACGCAAACAGCGATGAGCAGAAAAAATGGATTTGCACGAACTGCGGGTACATTCACGAAGGAAAGCTGGTGCCGTTAAACTGCCCGGTCTGCCGCTATGAACAAGGATATTTCCTGCCATACGAATTCGCCCAATATAAAGGAAAAAACGAAAGACCGGCGAATAAGGACGAGAAAAACTAATTAATATTACCGTTTTCATAATATTCTCCTTATAAGCGAGCAAAGCCTTAGGTATCAGCTGTTCCTATATCATCGGGAAGCCTACCACCTAAGGCTTGTTAACAGTATAACGTTCATTACATGTTTATAATATGCCATTAGAGAAAAAAATCAATACTTTTATAGGAAATTATGAAATTTAAAAAAGAGCAAGTTACAATTTTATATCATTTCTCCAACGCAAGTCCTATCAGTCGATTCGTATGGTCCGCCATGAAAAGCGGGATGTTCAATACGTCGCCATCCAATTTTAAATTATCCAGGGAAAAACGGATTCGTAATTTTACTTTGCCACCGAATAATTCTTTAAATTTCCGAAGGCTTTTGCTGGCCGTATTCATTTCCGACTTGACTTCGATAGGAAAAATGTCGTTGTCCCGTTGGATTAGAAAGTCAACCTCGTAAGGCGGATTGCTCTGGCTCCAATATCGGGGGAAAACTTCAAATTGTGTGATCAGCGTTTGTAATACATAATTTTCGGTCAATGCCCCTTTAAATTCTGTGAATAGGCGGTTTCCCTCGCCAAAGGCGGTTGGGGCAAGCAGTGCCAGGCGGCGAAGCAGTCCCACATCCACGAGATAAATTTTAAAAGCCGACAAATCGTCATAGGCGGAGACGGGGAGTCCAGGAGCACTGCTACGGTATACTTTGTGCACCAATCTGGCATCTACGAGCCACTGTAATGCATCCTCATATTCCCGGGCGCGTGCCCCTTCCTTGACTACTTTGTAAATAAATTTTTTGTTCTCTCTGGCAAGTTGGGAAGGAATGGATTTCCATACCATGGAAATCTTTGGAAATTCCGTCACATTAGGATGCTTGGCGAAGTCACGTTCATAAGCACCGAGAATCCCTGCCAATGCCTCTTGCATCGCGTCAACATCCCGCGCCTTAGTCCACATCAGAACGGATTCGGGCATTCCGCCAGTGACGTAATACATTTTCAATTTCTCGTACAAGGGATTGAAAAACGCATCTGGAAGCGGTTCGAGGGCATCGATGCCATCCAGATAGGAGGCGAGGTTTTCATCCCCGTTCGCGAGCAAGAATTCCGTAAAAGTCATCGGGTCAATTTGCATGAAATTTACCTTGCCCACGGGAAATGAGGACGGCTTGGCCAAAGCAATCCCGAGTAAGGAACCGGCACAGGCAACATGGTAGTTTGGTGCGTTTTCACAAAAATATTTTAGCGTATTGATGACGTTTGGACAATCTTGTACTTCGTCGAAAATGACGAGGGTCTTTTCCGGCAGGATTTTTTGCCCGCTGGCCAGCATGAGGTTTTGTAAAATGCGGTTCACGTCCTTTGTCGTTTCGAAAAATTGCTTGTACTCCTCGTTTTCGTCAAAATTGAAATAAGCGGTGTTTTCATAGTGGCACTTGCCAAATTCTTTTAAAATCCACGTTTTTCCTACTTGGCGGACACCTTTCAATATCAAAGGTTTCCGATAAGGGGAACTTTTCCAGTCCAAGAGCCGTTTCATAATCAATCGTTCCATATGCAAAAACCACCTCTCACATAATTCTACGAAATTTCGTGATAAAAATCACATTTTTATTATATTCCTCTTGAGGCTAAAAATCAACTGGAGATTTGGGATTGCTTTGGCTTCGTGAAAAAATAATATGATGCGCACAACCGCATAAGGAAATATACTGCTTCGCGGCTGCGGCTTTAGCGATACTCACGGCAGATAAAATCTGTCGTGAATATAAAAATGCAGAAAAGCAAGAGAAATCGGCATAAAGACAAGAGAAATCAGCATAAAGGCAAGGGATTTCGGCATGGTGGCAAGAAAAAACGGCTTGGTAAAATGCTCGAATTGTGTTATAAATATATCGGATGGGAAACACGCGCCCATCTGATGATGATTTTATGTATGGCGACGGTTTTTGTGTGTCAGCCGATGCTGCATGTATCAGCGAGTGCGGCGAGTCTGATGGAAGAGGAAAAGACGGTCGCCTCCTATGACATGGCGGTGGGCGGCACCCAGACATTTGAGCTGACGGACGAAGAAGGAGAAGAAGTAATTGTGACGGTCAGTGAATTGCCGTCAATAGGCCGTGTGGCGAATGGAGCATACCAGATATCCTTTACGAGTCCGACAAAATGGGAGGCTGGGTACAAAATCACAGTGTCTAATAATAGAATCACGTCAGCTTATGATAAATATTATAAAGTTTATTCGGGAAGTATTTCCTCGGATAAATTGAAAATCGACAGTGCAATACAAGCAACATATACTTTTGAACATAATATATTGTTTCATTCGGCAAGTAGAGGGGTGCGTAGTATATTAAATGGAAACAAAATTGATGTGTCAACAATATGATTTTGCCTCTAAATTTAAAGAAACCATCCAGATATAACGTATATGTCATAAATAACAAAAAAGGGAATCATGAAATAAAGCCAGCCGGAATGGAGGGCTTTTTTTATCATGAAAATTAATGAACCGAGACAAACTATGAGATTCAATGGTGCAAATACTTTTGAAATAAGTAAAATTACAATCATTAGCATGGCAAAAAGGAAACTCTCACGTTGTTCGTGAGACATGCTTTTTAAAAATTCGTTCTTTTTTTCGAATGTTTTTTCCGAATCTATTTCAGCAGAAGGTTCCAAAGAAGTTTCAATTGCTTCAGGTGAGTATATGGTATTCAAAAAAACATCAAGAGGAGTGTCGAAAAACAAGCTTAATTTTTTTAATGTGATAATGTCTGGTACACTTTTTCCACGTTCCCATTTTGTTAGAGTATCCCTATGTATGTTTAACATTTCAACGAGTTCGCTGGCTTTGTAGCCAGAATTTGTTCGTAAATCTGATAAAAAATCACCAAATTCTTGTGTGTTTTCTTTTATAATGGCCATATTATTTCAACCTTTCCTTTTTTATTTTTTGTAAGTATGTAAAGGCGTTCAGCACTTTTTCATAATACCTATTGCCCAAAAGGCGAGGTTTCAGAGTGAAGCGTGATAGACTTCAGTGAGATTTAAAAGAGATTCTATCGGGATAGTTTTTCCGTATCCAAAATGAAAAAACAAGTCATCAAGAATCCAGTATATTCCAAGGCAATTAAATAGAATACATAGGATGACTATAACATCAAATATTCGATTTTGTATGCCCAAACGTTTTTTGGAAAAAAAGTAACCAATACAAATAATCAATCCGACCGGCGGATACGTGGTTGCAAGGAGCATCACGGCAACAAGGAGTACATAGAAAAACAAGACAAACCACTTGTTTAAAAGTTCCTTTTCTTGTTGTTTTTCCGACTCCTGTTCCTTCTGAGCGGAATCTGCTTTATTTTTGGAGGCGGATGAAAGAAAAAGTTCCTCCACCGGTATGGATAAGTCCAGTAACTGTTCTGCGGATATATGGTATACATCCCGAAGCCTGGCGACGTATCGGGGAGAGGGGAGGGACTTGCACGTTTCCCAACCGGAGACGGTTTGCTTCTGCACACCGAGAGCGTCTGCAATGTCTTGTTGCGAATAATGATGAAATGCTCTCAAAGCCCTTAAACGTGCGGCGATATCATCGGGAGACAACTCACACACTTGTTTTTTCTCGGAAGAAGTGTCTGCGTTTTGCGCTATTGGGAGACTCACATCTTGTTGTGTTGGTATTATGTTTTTAGAATCATTATTTTTCGTCATCAGTATACTCCTCTAGCATGCGGACATGCGGGCTTTTGATGAAATCATGCTCAATATGAGCGTGTCAGTATATTAGTATAGCTAAAAAATATAAGTAGAAATCCTCTATCTCGGGTAGTATAACATAAATTGTGGAAATGTACAATATCATATTGGGGGTTGTAAAATTCGAGATATTTTTCATGATTTGTATATCCTGCGTGCGAGTGGGAAAATACTTAAAAATGGGATAGGAAATACGGGATAGGAAGGGGAAACACTTGGCATAAAAATAGTCGTTTTATTTCGAAGTTGTAGAAAATGAGCTTGCAGGCAAGAGAAAACGGCATAAAAGCAAGCAGAACCGGCAAGGTGACAAGAAAAAACGGCACAAAGGCAGGCAGAACCGACAAGGTGACAAGAAAAAACGGCATAAAAGCAAGAGATTTCGGCTTGATAAAAGGAATGGAAATGCGTTATGGTTAACACAAGGAATATTCCAAAACATCCTATGGGAGATGCAATAAGAATTCAAGGATGTAAAAAGTCAACTTCATTTATGTAAATGATTTACAAAAATGAAATCAGAAGGAGAGTGAGTCCGATGCAGAATGTTGGTATTGTCGGTAAATGGGGAGCGAAAACTTAACAAAAAAATCAAAGAGGAAAGCGAGGAATAGCAAGATGAAAAGAAGATTAGTCTGCATGATGATGGCGGCTGTGATGGTGTTCGGATTATCTATTAACGTGTGTGCAGAAGAGGACAATGGCAATGTTGTTGATGCGGTTGAAATGGAACAAGAAGCGGATATTGTTGAAGCGGTGGAGCCGATGTCGGTGGCAGACATTGTTGAACCAATGGAAATTGTACAAGACGAAGCTTCGGCTGCGGCGGCATGCACGCATCCTCAGTGGACATGGGAATGTCGAAAAAATTATATAGAAACCCGAACGAATCAAAAACATAGATATGGGTTGTTTTGGGCAAATACATGTACGAGTACCGTGAAATATTCTACAGTTAGAAACTTTTGTTACATATGCAAAGCAAACATGACTTGGTATGACACGAATGAGACGCACGACTGCCTGCAGATTCATCAGGACTGTGGAAAAGGTACGGAAGATATTTGTACGATTATAGGACAGTATTCCATCAAAAAAGAGGAGATACAATGAAGCGTGATATAAAGAGGATGTTTCGGCGTCTTTTATTTCCGGGTGTTTTGGCACTGGTATTTTTAAGCGGCTGTGGCGCGAAGAATGGCAGCCAGGCGGAAGTGGAAATTGCGGAAGAAGATCTGGCCAACGCCATGGACGTATGTTCAAACGGGAAGCGTTATTATGTGGCGGTGGCAGATAAAATCTTGCTTTATGATGAAAAGGGAGATCCCGGGGAGTCTTATGACTTCCCGGACAGGGTAATTGCCCAGATTGCGTACGGCGACGCGTTATATGCGTTGGATATGCAGAATCAAAGTATCTTGAAACTGGACAAGGACGGCAAAATAGAGGGTGAATATGAACTTAATATCGAAGTTGTCAATTTAATTGACTTTGAGGCGGTGGATTCCAACGTGTGCTTGAGCGTGGGAGTACAGGAGGATGAGACAATTGCGGAACGTACGTATATTCTTCCATGGAAAGAGCAGCAGATGGAGGAAATGTCTAACAAGGGATTTCCGATGGCCGACGGGGGAAGCCTGCTGACATATCAGCGCGGCCGGTTGATTGGGTATGAACCGTCTGACCTCGAAGAGGAAGTATACGGTTCGCTTGGTCAGGGTTTTGGAACGGCATTGACCTCTTTCTGCATGGATTCTTATGGACGATATTATTATTGTGTGGAGCAGAAGGTGGTAAAGGAAGAAGATGGCATGACAGAATATCTGCACTATATGGATACGGATTATGATGTCATTGCGGAGTGCGGGGATACGTTGTTATTGTTGAAGCGGTTTGAGCGGTTGACGTTGGCGACGAAGGCGGCCTGCGTGCAGGAATATGACCAGACGTTGACACTGTATGGAACCGGAACGGATTTTGACATGCTGGACGGGACGCATCGAAGTTTGAAATCGGAATTGGAGTCACAAGCCGGGGCAACAGTGAACCGCGTGTCCGATATAGGGATGAATCAGGAGACGTTTTTGACGAACCTTATGTCTGGTTCTGACAAATATGACATTTACCGAATTAACGGCGGCGATGCGACGTCATTTAATTACGTGAGAAACCATGCCTATGTTGACTTGTCTGAAAACGAGGAAATCGTGAAAAAATTAGAACAGTGGTATCCTTCCGTTGTGGAAGGGTGCACGTATGAGGGTGAAATATTTGCCGTGCCGGGCGGCGTTGGCATAGAACTTCTTTATTGTAATGAGGCGGCTTATCCCGAACTTTCAAAAGAGGACGTTTCTACCTGGGATTCCTTTTTGGATGTG
>CATLEQ010000168.1 GCA_949915905.1 uncultured Lachnospiraceae bacterium
CCTTCCTCCTGCCCCGGCTTTATAACGCACAACTCAAATACCGTGCCCGCCTCCAATTTCCCGCCAAATACATCTAAGACAAACCCAAGAAAATCCAGATGATTTTGAATAAACTTCTTCCGTTCCCCTAACACTTTCATTACCGTCCCTATGTGAATCAATATCTCGTCCTCCGTAATCGTACCTTCATTTCCCTATCCCCGGCTCAATCAGTATTTCACTCAGCCGTCACGTCCAGGCTTTCGCCATTATAAATTCTCCAAATCATTTCTTTCGCCGTTTCCACCGTCGCATAATCCGGCTCTATCACGTACAATTCCGTCCCCGGCATGGAAAACGTCTCCGCGTACATGCTATGTCCGTCCACGGTATAGGATGCCACGTTCCACCGCGCCATGTCCAACAGTTGCATTTTCACAAGCGAGGCGATTTGCTCCTGCGTCATGCTCGTCTCGAAGCTGCCGGAAACCGCCTCCATCACCGACGCGTAATTGACCAGCATGGACGAGGACGCGCATTTTTCAATGACCGCGCGAATGACCTCCATCTGATTCTTTGCCCGCTGGAAATCACCCTCCGGGAAACTATACCGCTCCCTGGCAAACGCCAATGCCTCCAGACCGGTCAATTGATTCATGCCTTTTTGATAGGTACGAATCGGAGCCACCGTGAAGTCATAATCGGAATATACCTCGATTCCGCCAAGCGCGTCAATGATGTCAATAAACCCGCTGAAATTGAGCCGCAAATAATAATCCACCTGAATTCCGTAAAGCTGTTCCAGCGCGTCAATCGAAGCGTCCACCCCGTAAATCCCCGCATGCGTCAGCTTATCTCGTGCCCCGCCGGTCGCATTGAATGAGACGTAATAATCACGCGGTGTGGAAAGAAGGAGAACGTTCTTCGTCTTCGTGTTGACGACGGCCAAGATATTGACATCGCTGCGCGAACGCGCCGATACGCTGCCGTACGTGTCAATGCCGCTCAAATACATGACAAATGTTTCCGGCACGATTTTCGGAATAATCGGCTGGATGTCCATCTTGATCACGTGCTCCACCTCGGTAATCCGACGCATGTCCGTCGCCACCCACTCGTACCCTTCCCTCTCGGAAATGATACCGACGTAGGCCTCATTTAGGATGACCGCCCTGACTTCACGGGCGCGAAGGGCATCCACCAGGGCGAACATGTCACCATACGTGGAAATATTAAGCGCGATATCCAGGAACTCCTCCAAATGGGCAATCGTCTTGGCAGTACTTTCCCAGTTTAACCCATTCACGCTTAAGGAAGATACTTCATCTACGTTTGTCACGGCCGCACTTTGCTCCGTCTCGTCCGAATCGCCGCCCGCCCTGACGATGCCAATATCATACCCCTTGATGTCTTCTACCTTTTGCGCCGAATCGTCTTTCAGCACGTAAACGGAAACCACGTCCGTCTGCTCGCCCAGAGTTGTCACGTCCGCCAAAACATTCGTCGTCTGCCGGATGTAATACGCCCCAGCCCCGCAGAGGAAAATCATGACTAGCGACAAAACGGTGGCAATGATGGATGTCACCGGTTTTCGATGCATCAGGAAAAATAGTGCCCCCAATGCAACAAACACAATCGAGATGATGGCCAAATAGGAAATCGGGAACATGTTCAAATCGGCGGCCTGTATGAGCAAGACAACAGACATGATAATATAGAACAGTAACAAGATATAGCCTATATATTTACCGATACGTTGTTCCTTATTGAGCTTTTTGTTTTCCTTCTGAAATTCCAGTTTCTTCATTTTATATGACCCCTTTCCTTCCATTATACTTTCTTAAAACACCCCCATCCCTCATATCTCACCCTCATATTCCACCCTCATATCCCTTCCTCAAGTTCCGTGCCCATCCCGCCCTGCAACAATATCCTCAGCACGGCATAAGCATCGGCACCCGAAACATGATGTTTCTTTTGATATTCTTCCGGCACCCATTCACGATAATCTCTGACAAAGTCCAGAATTCCTTGTTGTATCTGCTCCACTTTCCCTGCATCCACATCAGGTTCTTTAAACAAAAAAGGCTCCGTGGCATTTGGTTCCGCATTATGAAACGTGTTAGTTCCTGCAACAATTCCAACCATTTCACAATCCATTTCCCACTCGTCGTTTACCAACGTATCAAGTGCAAGCGCACCGCTCCCGGCCCATCCAACGTCCACTGCCGCCACTTTATGGCAATTCTCTAAAACCCTCCCCAAATATCGCTTTCCGGCCTCCATGGATTCGCAATAATGACGTTCCAATTCGCTCCAATGATGTAACAAATATTCGCAAACTACATTTGCATTTTTATCCGTCAAAAAACTTCCCGGCCGCACGTCGTACTTTTGGTTGCCACATTCTAAACACAACCCCTTTAGCATATCCAGAATCTGCATATTTCCAAAAATATCAGTTAATGTGTATTTCTTATTTACTTTATGCTCTACGAACCGCCGCAAAAAATCATGCCGGTCATGCCCTGCCATCAGCTTTGTCGCGACCTTCCTCGACCAATAAACGTATTCCGTATCACAAGGGTTCCCTACAAGGTTCTCCCCATTTTCTTTTTCGTACAAAAATCGGTATGCCTTATAAAGAACGTCCCCATCCCTCGACAAGAACAAAACCTTGTCTATCTCATGACGCGACACATAATCATGAATGAATTGACAATATCCCAGGACAAGAATACCACCATAAATATATCCTGACTCATAATCCGGCGTGTACTTCGCAAGGCCATTATGTATCCTGGCATTTACAATCCCGCCATACAATGTTCCCGTTAAAAGCGACATGTCTTCCGCGCGATAAGGGTTCCCCTCCAGATGGACATTTGGATAATGCACATGATTCCAACCGTTTTCTTTCGCCCTTTTTCCGTCCGATTCCAAATTATCCCCCACATGAAAATACGTTTTATCCTCTCCGTATGTCCCCACTATCTTTCCATACAAAGAACCATCTGCCTTGGATGCGCCTTCCTCGCAGGACACGTATATGTCATCTATCTCTTCATAACCGCACCTGCCCAGTAAATCTTTAAGTACGTTCGAGGGCAAATACATGTCGGATACGCATATTAACTTTTTATCCTTTCCCCGAATCTTTTCCGTCAAAATATGATAGAGTTCCAACATATAGGGATTGGCATGGCAAAATTCCAGTTCCGTGTCAATTTCCGTCTGCATCCCCAGGTTTCTCGATATCCCCGTCCTATATTCTATTTCCTCATAAATTTGCCCCAACGTCACCTCGTAACTTCCGTACCTTTTATATTGCTTTTGTCTGGCATCCCATTCCGCCGCTTTACGAATCCGCTCGAAATCCATGAAATGCAGCTTTTCCTCAACGAAAAAAACAAATCCGACGGCTCCTTTACCGGGCGAAATATCAGCGTGTCAAAAATGTCAAAAGAAATCACGTCCGCCGCAAGAAGTTGTCCGGCCAATTCCTGCACATCTTTGATATTCAAATTCTCCGACTCCGCCTTATCTTTTACCGCACGCTTCCTCTCATCCGGCCAATACATTTTACGCACCAGCCGGCGGTCACCACATAGCCAGCAAAAATTCATCCACAGCAATGCGGCCCATGCATATATCCGTCCTGACATCCCGTTTTTCGTTTCACTTAATTTATGATACTGTTTCTGAATCACCGGTACACGATTTACCAGCACCTGATATATATCATCATATATGTTCCTTTTTCCCATCCAATCCATGCCCTTTTATATTCTATACTTATGAGAAACGTATTCATTTATACGCACGGCCGATGAAATCTGCCGTGCGTTTCCCATATCCCTCTTTTGACACATCATCACATATCCTTCAAACATGTCCAAATCCTCTTTCGTGGTAATCTTTATGTTCGTCTGATCCCCATACGATTGATACACCGTGTCTCCCAATGGCAAGTGCGATTCATTTAAAAAAGGTGGTGTTTCTTATGTATGAGGAAGAATTTTCCCAGAGATTATCCGAACTGCGAATCCAAAAAGGCGTCTCCGCCCGGGACATGAGCCTTTCCATCGGGCAGAACGCCGCCTATATCAACCATATTGAAAAACAGCAGACGTACCCGTCCCTTCCTGTTTTTTTCACGATTTGTGAGTACTTCAACATTTCGCCGGTGGAATTTTTTTCCACACAGTTTAAAGATCCGATCTGCATTTCCTCCATCGTGGAAGATTTACGCAAACTGAATCCCGAACAATTGCACGCATTGTCAATCATCATACGGGATTTGGTTCCGAAAAGCACATCTTCAAGAACGAGTTTCCGAAAGGATTGACATTTGAAAAATTAACATTTAAAGAGAGCCACTCGCATTTAAAAAGGCAAAAAAGACTGTCCCATCACACTTTCTCAAATGTGATGGAACAGTCTTTTCTCATATCTCTTTCAATGCTTTCCTTATCCTGCAGCCACTACTATGCACGTTTGGAAAGCACTTCCGCCTCGTATTTCTCAATCTCTTCAAACCATCCCGTCGCCGCGACGCCACAACGCTTGCAGTACTCTTCCCAAACGTCGCCGATTGGCAGCATCTTGATTTCTTCCATCAGAACCATCTTCTTCGTCATCTGGTTGGTGTCCTGCAATTCCTTCAACATTTCGTTCGGCGTGCAGAGGGCGTTCAACAATGCCTGCTGCATCGCGCGGAAGCCGGTTACCCATGCGGACACGCGGTTGATGGACGCGTCAAAGTAATCCAGCGCGATGTAGACACGGTCAAGCCCGTTCTCGCAACGCACGATTTCCTTGGCGATTTCCTTCGTCTCGTCATCCAAAAGAAGCACGTGGTCACTGTCCCAACGAATACCCCTGGTCACATGCAGGGCAACCTCCGGGAAGAACGTCAAAAGTGCCGGAATCTTGTCGGACACGACCTCAGTCGGATGATAGTGGCCGTTATCCATCAGCGGCAGGCACTTCTCCTTGTTGGCCGCCGCGTAGCTTAACGTGAACTCGGCGGAGCCTACCGTGTAAGCCTCCACGCCGATGCCGAACACCTTGGACTCCACGCACGGTTTCACCCACTTCGGATCATATGGTTCGGAAAGAATCGCGTCGATGGACTCTTTGTAACGCACCCTCGGACCCATGCGGTCGGCCGGAACGTCCTTGTAGCCGTCGCCCGTCCAGATGTTCATGACGCACGGAATTCCCGTCTGCTCTGCAAAATAATTGGAAATGCGGATGCAGGCCTTTCCATGCTCGATCCAGAACTTCCTCGTCTCCTCGTCCGGACTGGACAGCGTCAAGCCGTCTTTCACCTTGTCATGTGAGAAGAAGGTCGGGTTGAAGTCCAGACCCATGCCGCGCTCCTTCGCGAAATCCACCCATTTCTGGAAATGCTTCGGCTCGATTTTGTCACGGTCTACGAACTCTCCGTCCTCAAAAATCGCGTAGCACGCATGTACGTTGATCTTCTTTGCACCCGGCATCAGGCTTAACGCCTTATCCATGTCGGCGAACAACTCATCCGGGGTCTTTGCCTTGCCCGGATAGTTACCGGTCGTCTGGATGCCGCCCGTCAGCGGGCCGTCATGGTCGAAACCAATTACGTCGTCCCCCTGCCAGCAGTGAAGCGATACCGGAACGGATTTACATTTCTCAATCGCCGCGTCCGTGTCCACGCCATATTTTGCATAAATTTCCTTCGCTGATTCATATCTTGTCATTTTTTCATGACCTCTCTTTCTTTTAATTATGATACAAGCGTCAAAAGGTATCCTGGTGCTTTGATAGACGAATGTTACTCATAATACTTCACGTCAAATGATTCTCCGACGCAGGTTCTTGCCTGACTCAAGCTCTCAAACGTCCCGTCATGCAGCATCTGCACCATGACGTTGCCAATCGCCGTCGCCTCGCCAGGTCCCGCGGACACCCTGCGGCCGGTATATTTCGCGGTCAACTGGTTCAAATACACCGCATTGGAACCGCCGCCCACGACATAGATGGTCGGATAGTGCTCCCCGGTAATCGCCTCGATTTCCTCTATCGTGTCGCCATAGCATTTGGCCAGACTATTGTAAATGACCGCGGCCACCTCGCCCGGAGTCTCCGGAACCGGCTGGTTCGAATCCGCGCAGAATTTCTGTACCGCCTTCGTCATATTCTTCGGAGCCAGGAAGCAATCATCATTACAATCCACGATGGACGAAATCGTCTCCTTGGACGCCATGTCGCACAACTCCGCAAATGAATACTTGTCATCCAATTCTTTCTTTACATTCTGAATCATCCACAGTCCCATAATGTTCTTCAGATAACGATAACGATGGTCATAACCGCCCTCGTTCGTAAAGTTCGCCTTCATGCTCGCCATGGAGCAGTCCGCCTCTTTCCGCTCGATTCCCATCAAGGACCAGGTACCGGAGCTTATGTAAAGGGCCTTGTCATCATTTGACGGAACGGCCAAAACCGCCGACCCCGTGTCATGCGTGGCCGGAAGGATGACCGTACAGTCGAAACCAACTTCCTTCTGAATCTCTTCCGTAAAGTTTCCGACGACCGTTCCCGGCATCGACACCGGCAAAAACATCTTGCTGTTGTAACCAAGCATGTCAATCAACTCATAATCCCAGTCGCCCGTCTTCGGGTCAATCAACTGTCCCGTCGTAGCCTCGGTATACTCACTTTTCTTCACGCCCGTCAGCAAGAAATGGAAATAATCAGGAATCATAAGAAGAGTCCTGGCCTGCTCCAAATACTCCGGATTCGACTGCTTGACAGCCATCAACTGGTAAATCGTGTTGAAAATCGCCTTCTGAATGCCGGTACGCGCATACAAGTCCTCAAGTGAAATCGTCTCGTAGACCTTCTCGTCCATCCCGTTCGTGCGGCTGTCACGATATCCCACCGTATCGCCGAGTATATTGTCGTTTGCATCAAGCAACACATAGTCCACGCCCCAGGTGTCCACGCCCATCGAAACCGGAATCTTGCCAAGCTCTTTACACTTTTTCAGGCCATTTTTAATCTCTTCAAACAAACGTTGCGTGTCCCAGCACAACGTACCGTTCTTGTCATCCATGCCGTTCCAGAAACGGTAGACTTCTTCTAACTGTATCTTTCCGTCCACCATCGACGCCAGCATGTGCCGTCCGCTGGATGCACCGATGTCCACGGCCAAATAATACTTGCCCATTTTGTACCTCCTTTATAATTTTTTCGTTCTAGTGCTATTATAATTGTAAAAAGCGCACAAAAAAAGGACGCTATTAACAAAATTATACGTCCTTATTTGCAAGTGTATTCATGACGGCATACCGGGCGTTTCCGCCATCGTTTCAAAGTCAATTCCCTCTTCATTTTCTGCCAATTATCTGGTATAGTATATACATAAAAATCATGAAAACAGATTCATAAGCAAGAAAGGAAAGAACCCATTATGGCATCGGCACAAGAACAAGCAACATCTTATACGGAAGAAGATTACTACAACCTCCCGGAAGACGTGCGGGCGGAATTGATTCACGGCCAGATTTACTACATGGCGTCTCCCTCCCGGGAGCACCAGGAAATACTGGTATTTCTATTTAAAAAAATTG
>CATLEQ010000169.1 GCA_949915905.1 uncultured Lachnospiraceae bacterium
GCCGGGACCGCACATCATCATGGACAAGCTGATGAATTATCATTCCGTGGACGTGCAGTGGGGCAACCATGACGTCGTGTGGATGGGGGCGGCGGCGGGACAGCGCGCGTGCATCGCGAACGTCATCCGAGTTTGTGCCCGTTATGGCAACCTGGACATTTTGGAGGACGGGTACGGAATCAACCTGCTCCCGCTGGCCACGTTCGCCATGCACACGTACGCGGACGACCCGTGCGTTTGTTTTAGGCTCAAGGGGCAGGAACGGCTTACGTCCACGGAGGTGCAGATGAACGAGCAGATGCACAAGGCCGTTACGATTCTGCAGTTGAAGGAGGAGGGACGAACCCTTCGCCGCCAGCCAAGTTTCGGCATGGAAGATCGGATGTTGCTCGACCGCATTGATTATGAGAGGGGCACGATTACGTTATATGGAATCGAGTACAATTTGTTGGATCAGAATTTCCCGACCATCGACCCGGCGGATCCGTATGCGTTGACGCCGGAGGAGGAAGAGGTGATGGAGCGTCTGGAGAAGGCGTTCTTAGGTTGTGACAAGTTGCAGGAACACACGCGATTTCTTTTGTCCAAGGGAGGACTTTACAAGGTGCACAACGGAAACCTCCTATATCATGGATGCGTGCCGCTCAATGAGGACGGGTCGCTTCGCGAGGTGTCCTTGTTCGGGAAGACGTTCAAAGGGAAGTCGCTTTACGACGCGCTGGATCGTTATGTGAGAAAAGGATTTTTTGCCCTGGATGAAAAAGAGCGGCAGGACGGCAAGGACATCATGTGGTACATTTGGCTGAGTCCGAATTCCCCGTTGTTCGGCAAGGACCGCATGGCGACGTTTGAGCGGTATTTCCTGGCGGAAAAGGAAACGCACACGGAGAAGAAGAACCCATACTATTCCTTGCTGGAAAATCAGGACGTGATTTATTCCATCATGCGGGAATTCGGCCTGAACCCGGAAGAGTCGCACATCATCAACGGGCATGTGCCGGTGAAGCGCAAGAACGGGGAAAGCCCGGTAAAATGCAACGGCAAGCTGATGATCATCGACGGTGGATTTTCCAAGGCATATCAGAAAGAGACCGGAATTGCCGGGTACACGCTGATTTATAATTCGTACGGGCTGCTTTTGATCGCCCACGAGCCGTTTGAGTCGACGGAGGCCGCCATCGAGCGGGAGAGCGACATTCATTCGGAGAGCATGATTGTGAGCCGCTTAAGAAACCGGCACTTGGTGGGCGACACGGACGCGGGCATCGAGCTTAGGGAGCGCATCGCCGATTTGGAACAGCTTTTGGCGGCGTACCGCAGCGGCGAGATTAAGGAGCGATTATGATATAATCAAAAATGGTAGATTTCTCCATGTATAAAACCTTTGGCTTTGTAAATAGTAGATAGCATGAGGACACTTTGTTAGCATTGGATTCACGGCCAGGCGGCATGTGAATGGCAAACTTGTCGGCCTCAATATCAATGATTTACAAGAAAGGGAGATTTGACATGAAGAATTTGAAAAAAACGTTATTGCTGATTCTATGTGTCGGCGTGATTGGAAGCATGACGGCTTGCGGAAATAACAATGACAAAAACAACGGTGCGGACCAGGGTACCACGGGAAGCAATGGCAATGTCAACAGCGCGACGGCGGGGACGGATAAAAACACTGGCAAGGACGATACGAAAGATAAGAACGGTACCGGGACGGACGGTAACACCAAGGACAGAAAAGACAATGGCGACGGGTTGTTGGATAATGCCGTGAATGACGCGGCGGACGGCGTGGACGACATTGTAAACGGTGCGGCGGACGGCGTGGATGATTTGATGGACGGCGCGGCAAACGGCGTGGATGACGTGACGGACGGGATTACCGGGAACGGCACCGGAGCGGGAAACGCAGGGCAGAGCGGCGGCCGGTAAAAGTCACGGCACCAAAAGCATTTCGTGTTTGACGCGGAGCGTGCCGATGAACTTTGCAGGCTTGTCAAAGAGTGAGATAACGGTTACGAAGGCAGACGAAGAGGGGGCGTTACTTTGTATCGGCCCCCTTTTGGCGAGGGAGGGGACAGATGAGATTTCGGCCATGTATTGACATACATAACGGGAAGGTAAAACAGATTGTGGGCGGTTCCCTGCAGGATGAAAATGACAGGGCGGTAACAAATTTTTCATCGGAGCAGGACGCGTCCTTTTATGCGAAGCTGTACCAGAAGGACGGCCTTAAGGGCGGGCATGTCATTTTGCTCAATGGCAAAGGTTCAGATTATTATGAGGCGACCCGCGCACAGGCAATTCTCGCCTTGCGTGCTTATCCGGGCGGGCTGCAGATTGGCGGGGGAATCACGGCGGAAAACGCGGCCGAATATCTGGAAGCGGGAGCCAGTCATGTGATTGTGACCTCATACGTGTTCCAGGACGGAATCTTTCACCAGGACAACCTAAACCGCCTTTTGGCAGCGGTAGGAAAGGAGCACGTCGTGTTGGATGTAAGCTGCCGCAGGCGGGACGGGGCGTATTATATCGTCACGGATCGTTGGCAGAAATTTACGGAGGTGAGACTGACGGAGAAAGTATTGGACGGGCTTTCCCGGCAGTGCGATGAATTTCTCGTGCATGGCGTGGACGTGGAGGGAAAGTCGTCCGGCGTGGAGGAGGAACTTGTGAAAATGCTCGGGGCGTGGGACGGCGTGCCGGTTACATATGCGGGCGGAATCGGGAGTCTTGAAGAACTTGCACATTTCCGGGAAATCAGTGATGGAAAACTGGATTTTACGATAGGGAGTGCCCTGGATTTGTTTGGCGGGACGATACCGTACAGAAATTTGTTGAATTTCCATTCGGTTAGTGCTAAAATGGTGAAAGGCTTGTAACAAAACGTACATGTTTGTTGACGCAAACATCACCATGAATAAAAGGAGAAGCTGTGGATTATGGGGTTTTTTGAAAAGATTTTTGGGACGCACAGTGAGCACGAGCTGAAGCGGATTTATGCGACCGTGGACAGAATCGAGGAGCTGGAACCGCAGATGCAGGCGTTGTCGGACGCGGAACTTCGAGGGAGAACCGAGGAGTTTAAAAAGCGGCTTGAAGGCGGAGAGAGTCTGGACGATATTTTGCCGGAGGCTTTCGCCGTGGTGCGGGAGGCGGCGGTTCGTACCTTGGGCATGCGCCACTACCGCGTACAGTTGATTGGCGGCATCATTCTTCATCAGGGGCGCATTTCCGAGATGAAGACCGGTGAAGGTAAGACGCTGGTGTCGACGCTTCCGGCATACTTAAATGCATTGGAGGGCAAGGGCGTCCATATCGTCACGGTCAATGACTACCTGGCCAAGCGTGACGCGGAGTGGATGGGGCAGGTGCATGAGTTTTTAGGCCTGACGGTCGGCGTGGTGCTAAACGGCATGGAAAACGATGAGCGGCGCGCGGCGTACAACTGTGACATTACTTATGTGACGAACAATGAGCTGGGATTTGACTATTTGCGTGACAACATGGTGATTTACAAGGAGCAGTTGGTGCAAAGAGGCTTGCATTTCGCCATCATCGACGAGGTGGACTCGGTTTTGATCGACGAGGCCAGGACGCCGCTTATTATTTCCGGACAGAGCGGGAAGTCGACCAAGCTGTATGAGGCTTGCGACATTCTTGCCCGCCAGATGGAGCGGGGCGAGGCGAGCGGCGAGTTTTCTAAGATGAACGCCCTCATGGGCGAGGAAATCGAGGAGACGGGTGACTTTATCGTCAGTGAGAAGGAGAAGTCCGTCAACCTGACCGAGGACGGCGTAAAGAAAGTGGAGCAGTTCTTCCATATTGAGAACCTGGCCGACCCGGAGAATTTGGAAATCCAGCACAACATTATTCTGGCCTTGCGGGCGCATAACCTGATGTTCAAGGATCAGGATTATGTGGTGACTCCCGAGGGGGAGGTCATGATCGTCGACGAGTTTACCGGACGTATCATGCCTGGTCGGCGTTATTCGGATGGTCTCCATCAGGCCATCGAGGCGAAGGAGCACGTGAAGGTGCGCCGGGAGAGCAAGACGCTGGCCACGATTACGTTCCAGAACCTTTTCAATAAGTATGAGAAGAAGAGTGGTATGACGGGTACGGCACTGACTGAGGAGAAGGAGTTCCGTGACATTTACAGCATGGACGTAATCGAGATTCCGACCAACGTGCCGGTGCAGAGAGAAGACTTAAATGACGCGGTCTATAAAACGAAGCGTGAAAAGTATAAGGCGGTCGTGGAGCAGGTCAAGGAGGCGCACGCGAAGGGACAGCCGGTGCTGGTGGGCACGATTACCATCGAGGTGTCCGAGCTTTTGAGCAAGATGTTGAAGAAAGAGGGCATCCCGCATAACGTGTTAAATGCCAAGTTCCATGAGATGGAGGCGCAGATTGTCGCTGATGCCGGATTGCACGGGGCGGTCACGATTGCCACCAACATGGCCGGACGTGGTACGGATATCAAGCTGGACGAGGCGGCGAAGGCGGCCGGCGGCTTGAAGATCATCGGTACGGAGCGGCATGAGTCCAGACGTATTGACAACCAGTTGCGCGGACGTTCCGGACGGCAGGGTGACCCGGGAGAGTCCAGATTCTACATTTCCCTGGAAGATGATTTGATGCGTTTGTTTGGTTCGGAGCGGTTGATGAACATGTTTAACGCGATGGGCGTGGAGGACGGCGAGCAGCTTGAGCACAAGATGTTGTCCAATGCGATCGAGACGGCGCAGAAGAAGATTGAGAGTAATAACTTCGGCATTCGTAAAAATTTGTTGGAATATGACCAGGTAATGAACGAGCAGCGGGAGATTATTTATGCGGAGAGACGGCGCGTGCTTGACGGAGAGAGCATGAGGGACACCGTTTATAATATGATTACGGAGTGCGTGGAAAATATCGTCGACCGTATCATTTCCGAGGACGCGGACTCCTCAGAGTGGGACGTGGCGGCATTGGACGTGGCGTTGCATGACGTGATTCCGCAGCTTGCATTGCCAACGAAGGCGGAACTCGAGGACATGCAGAAGAAGCAGTTAAGCCACATGCTGAAAGAGCGGGCCGTCAAGGCATATGAGGCGAAGGAGGCGGAGTTCCCCGAGCCTGAGCATATCCGCGAGCTGGAGCGCGTCGTGCTTTTGAAGGTGATTGACGCGAAGTGGATGGATCACATCGACGACATGGACCAGCTTCGCCAGGGCATTGGCCTTCAAGCTTATGGGCAGAGGGATCCGCTTGTGGAATATAAGATGATGGGGTATGACATGTTCGGCGAGATGACGAACAGTATCGCCCAGACCGTTGTCCGCACGTTGCTTCATGTACGTGTGGAGCAGAAGGTGGAGCGGGAGCAGGTGGCGAAGGTGACCGGCACGAACAAGGATGACAGTGCCGTGCGCGCGCCGAAGAAGCGGGCGGAGAAGAAGATTTATCCGAACGACCCATGTCCATGCGGCAGCGGCAAGAAGTACAAGCAATGCTGCGGCAGAAAGCCGGCATAGGAAAGCGCGTTGTGAGCCAAAGGGCCGCATGGTAGAAGCGATGATGACGGCGGATAAGGAATAGGAAAAGGCCGTGCGCCAGAAGTGGCAGTGACGGTAAAAATTCAAAAAAAAGAAAGAGGTGATTAAGGTGGTTTTATTGGATGAATTAAAGCAGAATCTGCTTGCTTACGAAGAACCGCTGAAAGATTTGAGGGATTCACTTTAACCCTGCTGCAAAGAAGGAGCGGATTGAAGAATTAGAAAGGAGAACCCAGGAGCCGAGCTTCTGGGAAAAGCCGGAGGAGTCGCAGCAGACGATGAAGGAGCTGCGAAGTTTGCAGGACAGTGTAAAGCAAATCGAGCAGATGTTTTCGGATTATGAGGACTTGCAGCTGCTCATTGAGATGAGCGAGGAGGAGCCCGACGAGGACACCATCGCCGAGATTGAACAAGAGTTGGCCCGGTTTTCGGAAGAGGTCGAAGCACAGCGCATCCAGACGATGCTGACCGGAGAGTATGACAAGTGCAGCGCGATTGTCACGCTTCACTCGGGGGCAGGCGGCACGGAAGCCAATGACTGGACCGGCATGCTTTACCGGATGTACAGCCGTTGGGCGGAGAAGAAAGGTTTTAAGCTGGAGGTGCTGGACTTTTTGGAAGGTGACGTGGCCGGCATTAAAGGCGTGACGTTTGAAGTGGAGGGCGAGAATGCGTATGGTTATTTGCGTGCGGAGAAGGGAGTGCACCGCCTGGTGCGCATCTCCCCGTTCAACGCGGCAGGAAAACGCCAGACGTCGTTTGCCTCTTGTGATGTGATTCCGGACATCGAGGAGGATGTCGAGGTGGAGATTAACGAGGATGATTTGCGGATTGACACGTACCGTTCCAGCGGGGCGGGCGGACAGCATATCAATAAGACTTCGTCCGCAATCCGCATTACGCATCTTCCGACGGGCATCGTGGTGCAGTGCCAGAATGAGCGTTCCCAGCATCAAAACAAGGACAAGGCCATGCAGATGTTGAAGGCCAAGCTGTATTTATTAAAGCAGCAGGAGCAGGCGGACAAGATGTCAGGCATTCGGGGAGAAGTGCGGGACATCAATTTTGGCAGCCAGATTCGTTCTTATGTGATGCAGCCTTATACGATGGTGAAGGATCATAGGACAAACGCGGAAGTCAGCAATGTAAACAGCGTGATGGATGGCAACATCGACCCGTTTATCAACGCTTTCCTAAGTGCGAAGTAAAATATGTGAGTTGCAATGTGGTTTTGGCCGGTCACGACACGGGGTGGCCGCAAGGGGCAGGAAGATTAAAGCTGAATACGAGTAAAGGATGAAAAAGACATGGTAAACGTAGCAGTAATGGGATATGGCACGGTTGGCTCCGGCGTGGTGGAAGTGCTTGAGAAGAATCGTGAAGTGATTGCACAGAGGGCGGGCGAGGAGATTTATGTAAAGTACGTGTTGGATTTGCGAGATTTCTTCGATGACCCGATTCAAAAAAGGGTGGTTCATGATTTTGAAACCGTGGTAAACGACCCGGAAATCAGTATCGTCGTGGAGACGATGGGAGGCATCGAGCCGGCTTATACATTTGTAAAAAGATGCCTTCAGGCGGGAAAGAGCGTGGCAACATCAAATAAGGCACTGGTGGAGAAGCATGGCACGGAACTGCTTGCGATTGCCAGGGAGAAGAGTATCAATTTCCTCTTTGAGGCGAGCGTGGGCGGAGGCATTCCGATTCTTCGTCCCCTGCAGACTTCGCTGACGGCGGACGTGATAGAGGAAATCGGCGGCATCTTGAACGGGACGACCAATTATATGCTGACCAAGATGTATAATGAGGGCGTGGATTACGATACCGTTTTAAAAGAGGCGCAAGAGAAAGGTTATGCGGAGCGCAACCCGGAGGCGGACGTGGAAGGATATGACACCGGCCGCAAGATTGCCATCTTGTGTTCTTTGGTCACTGGAAAGAAGGTCGATTTCGAGGACATTTACACGGAAGGCATTACGAAGGTGAGCAAGGAGGACATGGCCTATGCAAGAAGTCTGGGAATGTGTGTCAAGCTGCTTGCCTCGGCCAAGCGATAT
>CATLEQ010000170.1 GCA_949915905.1 uncultured Lachnospiraceae bacterium
AAAGCCCGCTATCAGACGCTGGAAAATTTGAACAAGGCGTGGTACAGGCGGTATTCGGACTGGAATCAAATCGTGCCGCCACCGCGGTTTGGCACGTATCCGGACATGATGGACTGGCGGCGGTTTTGGCTGTACAATCTGCGTCGCTGGCTGGAGGAAAAGGTGGCGGCGGCCAGGGCCGGCGCGCCGAATAAGTTGATACAGACGCATTGTGCCAGCGCGTGCTATATGGGCGCGGCCGGAAACGGCGCGCTGGGAACGGAGCTGGCGGATGAATTTTTGCTGGCGGAGCCGGTGGATTTGTTTGGATTGTCGAGTTTTCCGGCTTGGCTGATGGGAAACACGCGGGAAGAACATTTCCTGGCGCATATGATAAATCTGGACATGATTGGTGCCGCCTCCCGCGGGAAAACGTTTTACCAGGTGGAACTACAGGGCGGGGCGGGAAAACCGGACGTGTTGGGGCACGTGACACCCG
The DNA here is from genome assembly GCA_949915905.1 of uncultured Lachnospiraceae bacterium. Taxonomy (GTDB): domain Bacteria; phylum Bacillota; class Clostridia; order Lachnospirales; family Lachnospiraceae; genus Schaedlerella. Next base: position 479 of record CATLEQ010000170.1, read on the forward strand.
ACAAATATGACATGCGCGTGTGGAACTGGAATATCATTGCGGCGGGTGGAAAAGGGGCCGTATATTGGCAGTATGCATACGAACCGGCGGGCGTGGAATCTCCCGGTTTTGGTTTGACGGGCTTCGAGCATGAAAATACGGAGCGGAGCCTTGAGGCCGGACGATGTGCCCGTTATTTTCAGGAAAAGGGATTGGACGGGACGGTGTCCGTACTGCCTGTGAATGGCATTTGTATTTCGCGGAATGCGAGCCTCTTCTTGTTCGCGGCAGAGCGGCAGGAAAAGATGTATGCGGACAGCCTGCTGGGAGCCTATAAGGTATGCGCGGATGCGGGAATTCCGGTGCGTTTCGTACATACGGACTATTTGAAGGATGCATGGGACGAGGGACTGCGTGTGCTCTATGTGCCGATGGCGATTGCATTGTCCGAGGAGGAGCAAGGCGACATTCTCGCTTTTGCGGAAAAAGGCGGAAAGGTCGTCGTGGAGGCAGCGGCCGGATTTTATGACGAGCGCGGGGAGATGGACGTGCGGACGTCTCTTTTGAAATGCGTGTTTGAGGCGGAGGATTTTTCAATTCTCTATCAGGAAAACGCGGAACGCGGGAAAAAGGCCATTATGGATAGGGACGGTCGTCTCGTGTGCAAAGGCGTGTCTTACGTGCAGACGATGGCGATTCATAAAGGAGACGCGCTGGGATTTGTGGAAGACGCGTCGGAAGAGGCAAATTGCAAGTTAGAAAAGGCGGTTGGTGCGTCGGAGGCCGTCGCGGAGTCGGATGGCATGCCGGAAAACGTCGGGAAGCCGAAAGAGACGGAAGGAAACAAACGTTGTGCGTATGCGCGAAGCCCGTATGGGAAAGGGTGCGTCGAGTGGATTGGCACGTATCCGGCCATGATGGCAAAACGGGAAGCGGATGAGGCATGCACGGCATTTGTCCAGAACGTTTTTGCACCCCAGGGTTATGACTTGTTGCAGGAATTGGAGGCAGAAGGCCTGATTGTCCGCATGCTGCGCAAAAGTGCGGACGCGGAAGCATTGCACGATGGGGAAAAATATGTTCTCGTCGCTGTCAATCAGCATGCCGAGGAGCGGAGAGTAATGGTGAAAGTTCAAGGAGAAGTGTTCGAGGCGGCAGTGCCCGGATATGACGGCATCCTGCTCGAATTATTATCCGAAGCGTGTGAGAAAGCTTCAACGGATGCTTCGAATAAGGAGGAGAAAAAGAATGGCTGTTAGGGTGGGAATTGTCGGTTCGGGTTTTATTGCAATCAAGCATGCCAGGGCGTTAAAAGAAATCCAGGGAGCCGAGCTTGCCGGAATGTGTACCTATTCCAACATGGATAAGCTAAAAAAGGTCTGCAGTCAGTTGGACATACCGGCTTTCCCGAGTCTGGATGACATGCTAAAAAATGGCGGATTGGACGCGGCCGTGATTTGTTCGGCGACGTCGGGACATTTTGAAGAAATAAAAAAGATTGCGGCGGAAAAGATTCCCATGCTCGTGGAAAAACCGGTAGTGGGGAAGAAGGAGTTGTATCCGCAATTATATAAGTTGATTTCACAAAATGGAATCCGATTGTTTCCCGGCCACAATTTTGTGTATCGCAAGTCCGTTCAAAAAATGAAGGAAATCCTGACAAGCGGCGGGCTTGGTAAGATTTTACAATCCTCTTTTGTATCTACACAACTTTTGGATAATTTCGGGTCTGGAAATTGGCGGGCAAAAAGAGTATACTCAGAAGGAGGGGCGCTCATGGACAGCGGGCATCACCTGGTTTACCAGATGTTGTACTTGTGCGGCCTTCCGAAGCGGATACAGTGTTATACGGCGAAGAGGGTGTTGGAGGAAATGGAAGACGAGGACATCGCCCAGCTTAACCTTCAGATGACGGATGATTCGCTGTGCAACGTGACGGTCAGTTGGGCTTCGGAGTGGTCCGATGATTTTAACGGAATCCGTTTTTTGGGCACAAAGGGCGAAATGCATCTGACGGACGCGCTGTATGTCAACGGTGAGCGGATTTGCGACGCGGAAAGCTATGAGGAAACGTTCTTGCTGGAGGACGAGGCATTTTTGGAATATGTTGAAAAAGGGCAAAAGCCATTGTCGACATTCGAGGATTCGCAGCACACGGTACAGATTATAGACGCGGCCTACCGCAGCGCGAAAGAAGGAAGCGTGTATAGCTTGAAATGGCATTAGGAGGTCTATATGAAACGTTCAGAGATAAATAAAGTGATAAGAGAGATGGAGGAGTTGATTCGGGAGAATGGTTTTCACCTTCCTCCGTTTTGCAACTGGACTCCGGAGGAATGGAACACGAAAGGCCATGAGTATGATGAAATCCGGGACAACATGTTGGGGTGGGACATTACGGACTATGGACTGGGGAATTTTGACAAGGTTGGGTTTGGCCTGATTACGCTTCGAAATGGAAATCAGAAAAATCCAAAGTACAAGAAGGTGTATGCGGAGAAGCTTTTATTTTTACGTGACGACATGATGTCGCCGATGCATTTTCATTGGTACAAGTCCGAGGACATCATTAACCGGGGCGGGGGAACGCTTTTGATTACGGTTTACAATGATGACGGGAACGGCGGGCTGGCGGATTCCGACGTGGAGGTAAACGCGGACGGGCGCACCTACACGGTTCCCGCGGGTACGACGATCGAGTTGAAAAACGGGGAGAGCATTACCCTATGGCCGCACCAGTATCACGAGTTCCACGTGGTGCCTGGCTCTGGAAGCGTCTTGATTGGCGAGGTATCCCAGTGCAATGATGATGAAAATGACAACCGGTTTTATGAGGAGGTCGGGCGTTTCCCGAAGATAGAAGAGGACGAATCGCCGTATCGCTTGCTGTGCAATGAATATCCGGCGGCACCGGAAGAATGAAATAAAACAGAATGACTGACATTGCCTTGGGCGGTAGTAGGCCGTAAATGGTACCAGGGGCTTCGGAGGATGATTTGCTACAATTTGGCACCGCGTTAACGCGGGCTGACCGATGATTTATCTTCCGGAGCTTTTTGCGTTGCATTTTGGGGAGGGATACAGTAAAATGAGGATAGTGGTTCGGTCTTGCCCGAACCGCTGCAAATAGGGTTGAATTTTTGTGTGTTGGGTGCGATTTGTGGCTTTTGGAAAGAAGGGGTTTGACCATGAAGAAGATTTTTAATATTAATGGGGATTGTAAGCCCGATTTGCATTATATGGTGGATATGTCGGAGCCTTTGTTACAGATTAAGAAAATGGTGGACGCAGGACAGTATTTTACCATAAATCGCGCGAGACAGTATGGAAAAACAACAACGTTGCGGGCACTGGAAAAAATCTTGGCAGGGGATTACATTGTCATAAGTCTGGACTTCCAACTGGTAAGTGATGCAGATTTTGATAGCGAGGAATCTTTTGCGGCGGCCTTTTCCCGGGAGATTTTGGACGTGTTGGAGGGAGTGGAGGGGATACCGCAGGAAGCCGTGAAAGAATTGGACGCGTTTTCAAAAGGGGAAATTGTGAACGCGACGCTTTCCGTATTATTTGGTTGTATTAAACGTTGGTGTGGAAAATCGGAAAAGAAGATTGTGCTGATGATTGACGAGGTGGACAGTGCTTCCAATAATCAGATTTTTCTTGATTTTTTGGCACAGTTGCGGGGGGGATATATCAACCGTGACAAGAAACCGACATTGTGGTCTGTAATTTTGGCGGGCGTGTATGACATAAAAAATATAAAACGAAAAATTCGGCCTGATGACGCGCACAAGGTGAATAGTCCGTGGAATAAGCGCGTAAGCAACGAGTCAGGCGAATGCTTGCATTCATCTGACGACTGCACGTGGGATTATAAGGCGTTTTCGCCTTATAATATTGCGACAATGTTTGACGTGGATATGAGTTTGTCCAAAGACGGGATTGAAGGAATGCTGATGGAGTATGAACAGGATTATGAAATCAGGATGAACGTGTCGGAGATGGCCGGGCAAATTTATGATTATACTTCCGGTTATCCGTTTCTAGTATCCTGGCTATGTAAGCTGATGGATGAACGAGTACCCGAAAGAGATGAATTTTTCGGTGAAAAAAGTAAGGCATGGACCAAGGAGGGATTTTTGGAAGCGGTAAAAATATTGTTGGCAGAGCCAAATACATTGTTTGATTCCGTGTTCAACAAACTGGAGGATTATCCAGAATTGGATGCGGTACTTCGGAGACTTCTGTTTGAAGGGAAAGAGATACCTTATGTGCTGGGTGACCGTCCGATAGAGATAGCATTGATGTTTGGATTCGTGAGAAGGATGGGAAATCTCGTGGTGGTGGCAAATCGGATATTTGAAACACTGTTGTATAATTTTTTCTTGATATCTTCAGGAATGCAACAAGAGAGAATGTTTGATGAGGCTTTGAAGGACAAGAACCAGTTTGTCAAAAATGGCCGTTTGGATATGCGTCTTGTTTTGGAAAAATTTGTTCTTCATTTTGATGAATTATATGGAAATCAGAGTCAGGCCTTTTACGAGGAGGATGGAAGGAGATTTTTTCTATTGTATCTGCGTCCGATTATTAACGGGGCGGGGCATTACTATGTCGAGGCCAGAACCAGAAATCGCGAGCGGACGGACGTGGTCGTGGATTATGGCGGAGAGCAATTCGTGGTGGAATTGAAAATATGGAGGGGCGACGCGTACCATACCAGAGGAGAAAGACAGCTTTCGGAGTATCTTGATTCTTATCATTTGGAAAAGGGCTACATGCTGAGTTTCAATTTTAATAAAAAGAAGGAGATAGGAGTCAGGGAGATTGCGGTGGGAGGCAAATTGTTAATCGAAGCGGTGGTATAGCGAAATGTCTGACAAGTTTGATGATAGGCAACATGTCCATTGGGAGAATTGCCTTAGAGTTCGCGCAATGACGTGGCGGTGCTGGAAGGGGGATGGCGGCATGAAGTATAACGTTGAAATTAATGGCCTTGATGTCGAGGCCGATTATTCGGAGAAAAGTATAGAGACGATTTTCTTACCGTTGCTTGAGCGGCTTACGAAAATGCAGCGGCAAAAAGGAAAGCGGATTCTTGTCATGCTCGCGGCACCGCCTGCCGCCGGAAAGAGCACGCTTGCAAGCTTTTTAAAATATCTTTCAAAGACGCGTTCGGGACTTGCGCCTTTGACGGTAATTGGCATGGATGGCGTCCACCGCCGCCAGGATTACCTTTTGACACACACCGTGGTACGGAATGGAAAGGAAGTTCCCATGGTGAAAATCAAGGGTGCGCCGGTTACGTTCGATTTGGAGCTTTTGACGAAACGGATCAGGCGAGTTGCCGCTGGGGAAGTCTGCGGCTGGCCAACGTACGATCGCATGCTGCACAACCCGGTGGAGGATGCCATTTCGGTCGAGGGCGGCATTGTCTTATTGGAGGGAAATTATCTGCTTCTTGACGAGGATGGATGGTGGGAGTTAAAAGGCTACGCGGACTACACGATAAAAATCATTGCCGAAGAAACTCAGGTGCGGAAACGTCTGGTAGAGCGGAAATGTGCGAGCGGCACGCCATACGAGGAGGCAGTTGAATTTGTGGAAGGCAGCGATTTGGTGAACGTGAGGACGTGCCTAGAAAGATCGCTTCCGGCGGATTTGACGTTAAGACTGGAAGAGGATGGAAACTATTTCCTGGCATGATAGGATAAGAGTGAGGAAAGAAAAATGAAAGGCCCCCGCAAATTACGGGGGCTAAAACTTTGACGGAAATTGGGTGGAAATTGCTCCATCCTTAGATTTCGCTTAATTTTATGGAAAAATCTTTGTATATCCCGGCAGGTACACAATCATCGAAATGATACTCGAACATTGTGTCGTGTTCAAAATTATACACCATGATTCGTTTTTTTTCAGAATCAACAATCCAGTATTCCCGCACCCCTGCACTCCGATATTTGAAAAGTTTAATCATATAATCCATACGAGTGCTGCCAGACGAGACAATTTCGATAATCCAGTCAGGAGCCCCATGGCATCCCTTGTCATCCAATTTGCCGGTGTCACAGATGACGGAAATGTCAGGCTCCACATAATTACTGTCGTTATCTTGTAAAAATACAGCAAATGGCGCGGCGTAAACCTCACATTTACCATCCTTGTCTCGAATATAAGAGGATATTTCTCTTGATAGGTACATACTTATTTTTTGATGGACTCTGCCAGGCGCGGCCATGTAGTAAATCTGACCGTCAATCAATTCGGCACGTTCACCATCCGGAAGCGCGTAAATATCTTCAACTGTATAAAAAGGTTCTTGCTTTAATGCGTTCATGCTCCACACCTCCCGAAAAAATATCGCGTTATCTTTGGAGCTTCGTGTTGCATCATGGGTGTAAAATGCAACACGAAGGGCTTTTTAAGTAACTAAGTGGTTTTTGTGGACTCCCCCCGCACCCCTTGAAAACAAAGGAAACGGCGAATCTCGCCGTTTCCCTCGAAAGCGGAGAGAGTGGGATTCGAACCCACGCGCCCTTGCGGACAAACGGTTTTCAAGACCGCCTCGTTATGACCACTTCGATATCTCTCCCTATGTTTGTTTCTCAAAAGTATAAGAGGAAATACCCCGCCGCTTTTGAAAAATTATTATACGAGGAGCTTGAAAATGTTCCCCGGATAACAAAAAATCGGAGTGACAAGATTTGAACTTGCGACCTCTACGTCCCGAACGTAGCGCTCTACCAAGCTGAGCCACACTCCGATAAATGTCGGTACGCCAAACAATGAATATCCATTCCCTGATGTACCAGAAGCTTGTCTGCCAAGCTTCAAGCTACGGATAGAGGACTCGAACCTCTACTAACAGAGTCAGAGTCTGCTGTGCTGCCATTACACCAATCCGCATTACTCGTTGCTTCTCTGTCAGACGCAACATGGTTATTATACCAGACTTTGAAGAAAAATCAAGCCTTTTTTTGAAAAAAATTAAAATTCCTTGCTTTCCTTATCCCCGTGAAAAGTAACTACCGAAATAATATCAAGACGGTTTTTGAAAATTTCCCTCTTGTCAAATGTTTTTTTTTCGGCTACAATAAGAACGACAATTTAATAATGAAGGTTATTGGAAGAA
>CATLEQ010000171.1 GCA_949915905.1 uncultured Lachnospiraceae bacterium
CCCCGGATGGGCGCTTGCCCCCATTATATCAGGTTTCTTGCTAACTCACAAATATTTCTTGACGGTATCGCCGGTTCCGTCTGGATTGTGCTTTTCCTTTCCTCTTTTGATTACCTCTAATTAGCCGTGACCTGCTTCGCCCCTTGGCAGCGTAAGACGTCACCGGTGAATTTTTCCTGCATGTCGCGCACTCTGGACAAGTCCATGCGAAGGGTCGGATACATGCTCACGCGCACGGTCAGATCCCCGTTTTCGAGCAGGCGTTCATAAATATCGTCACGAACGAAATCCGCCCCTTCCGCGGCCATCATGGAGACGTCGCACACCGCCGTGATTCCGTAGGAATTGAGTTGCTTGATGAAATTCTTGTAAAATCCGTCTTCTTCCTCTTCCGTAAAATCGTAAATTTGGCGCACGAGCGCGGTGGCCGCCGCTTCGTGGATGGTTCCTGACAATTCCCCGTTTTCCAGTCTTCCGTAATGCCCGCCCACCGGATCCTTCACGCTGTCGTCAAGTCCCAGCTTTGCAAGCCCCACGCTGTTGAGCCACATCGTGTGGCAGTCGCCGGACACCATGCACACTGGTCTGTCCGGATAGGCCGCGTCCAGGGAGTGTTTGGTCGGGAGTACCGGGTCGTCCCAAAGCGGGTGATACCACCCCGCGCCTAGCAGCCATTTATCTTTTGGGATGCTGTCCGCGATTTCCGCAAGCCCGGCCACGCACTGTTCCTCGCTCGTGTCCGTGAGGCTTACCTTGACCAATGGCGAGGCATACAAGCCGGACATGTAAAAATGCAAATGTGCGTCATGAAGCCCCGGCATTACCAGCTTGTCGCCCATATCGTAGACCTTGGTATCTTCTCCCAGAAATTCCGGCATTAGGGCTTCGTCCCCCACGTACTGGATGACGTTTTCCCGGATTGCCACGATTCCCGGCCTCGGGTCTGCCACGCAACCGTTAAAAATCGCGTTACTCTTTATAATCATATCTGACTTTTTCATGATTCATCCATCTCTATTCTTTGATTTTTTAATTCTCCAATTCTTCAATTCTTTCTCCGATTCTTTAATTCTTCAATTCTTTGATTCTTCGTTTTTTCAATTTTTTGAATGTTTCATTTCCCTTCCGACATTTTTTTGCTCAGGCGTTTATGTTCGATTACCACGAAAATCATCGTCAGGATGAATGCCGCCACGTAAGAGGCACCCTGCCCGTACCAGACTCCGGACTCGCCTATGACGGCCTTGAAAATGTACATGAACGGGATTCCGAAAATGATATATCTGGACAGACCCAGGATTGTCGCGAAGCCGACGCGCTCCACCGCCTGGAAATATCCCGAAACCATGTCCGCCGTAAACCCGATGCCGCTAAGCAGGCAGAACATGACGTTATACCTCATGACCTCCTCAATTAAGGCCGCGTCAGAACCGCACAGCAACGTGCTGACTTGCCTATTGAACACGATACAGAGGATGCCGAGCACGTATACCGCCCCCATGTTTCCGATGATGCTTACGTTCAGCGTCTTTTTCACCCGGTCAAACATTTTCGCACCCAGATTGTAAGATACGATTGGCTGCATGCCCTGCGTCGCGGACTGCTGAATCATCATCAGCATGTAAATAATATATCCGTTGATGACCGCGTAGGCGGCAATTCCCAATTCGTTCCCCAGCAGATTGTTCACGACCACGCCGAAAATGGAAGTGGAGCCCTGCACCAGCAAATAGGGAAATCCGATTTTGAAGATATTCACGACGTTTTTGAAATCAATCTTGACGTCGCTTGTCTTCATGACGAACAAGCTCCCTTTTTGCAAGAACGGGATGATCAGGGCAAACAGCCCGATGGAAATGCCATAATAAACCGCCATGCCGACGGGGAGGCCGATTCCGAACACGTAAATGCTAAGCCACAGCCAGATGATGGCAATTACCGCCGCCAATGTGATGCAGACGCTTGCCACTTTCGGCTTCTCCGCGACACGCGCCATGTAGCCTGCAATCTGTCCCGTCATGGAGAACGGCCAGAAAATTACGAATACGCGGATGCCTTGTACCGTCACGTCCATAAGGTCCGGCGTGCAGCCGACGAATGCCGCCACCTGCGGTGCGAAAATTTCAATCAGGGCCACGATGACCAGGATCATGATTAACGCGAACCACATTCCTTGCGCATAGATTTTTCTTGCCTCCTCTTTCTTTCCTTGACCAAGTTTCTCCGCGCAAAGCGTGGAAATGCCGATTCCGAAGCAACCGTGGAACGCCAACTGGAAATACTCCAGGGGCATCAAAAATCCGACCACTGCAAGTCCGACCGTTCCCAGGCCGTTTCCAATAAAGATACCCTCCAGCATCACCATGATGCCTTGTGCCAGCATGCCGATAAATGTCAGTCCAAAATATTTGGCGAACAATCCCGGTATGGCTTTCGTGACAAACTCGCTCTCTTGTGTCGTTACCTGCGCGTTTCCTTCACTCATTTTTTCTCTCTCCTTTTCTCGTTTTTTGTGCACCATGCCTTTAGACCGCCGTTTTTGTAGTTTTGGCTTGTGCACTTTTCCTGTTCACCATTATATTCGAATAAACTTTGGGTTTACACTCCCCCATAAGGCTGATTTTTTTCTAAACCCATGGGATTATGATTGAATTTTTACCTGATTTCGTGTAAAATGAAACCATTCTTTGTCGAATGACCATGCTTTTCGTCCACGCCGGAGGCACATTTGACATTGGCGGGGCATATGAGGAGGAACTCAAAAAAATGGGTGGCATACTTTTTTTATACAATATTGGTTTGATTATCTTCTGTACCGTTTCCGGCACGGCGGCCGCGTTGACATATAAAAAGACACACAAACGCTTTTATATGTACTTGACCTTGCTTCCCGTTTGTTTTATCGCAGAACTTATCGTATTGCATTACATTTCCTCCGAAGTATATTTTAAGGGACAGGCCGTGGATTCTTCCACCCTGAACCATATTTCCTTTATTTTCGTGCGCATTATTTGTTATATGCTTATTTTATTGCTGGATTTTCTGATACTTCTATGGATCTTGCAAGTTCCATGGAAATTCCAATACCTGCTTTTGTTTCTGCCTGCGCTTGTTTTTTATGTAGCACTAGCCTTCCCAAAACAGAGCAACCTGGTCGTCTGGCTTTTTTATTCCGTTCGCCAGTTTTACCGGTTTGCCTTTCTTTTGTTTTTTGCGTATCGCTATTTTACCGCGCGACGAAACCGTGAAAATGCGCTTAAATCCGTTTACGTCCTTTATGACCGGAATTTTGTTTCTCAATTGCTCCGTGCTGATTGAGGACACGCTGATGATTTCGCACCTTGGCTCCGTCTTGTTTGACACGCCTTGGATGAGCGAGCGCAATTTTTCCGAGAACCTGATGTGGGTTTTTATTTGCCTTTGCTCTTTGCGTGTATGTACCCGGGAACTGCTTGAACTGGATGTGACACGGGAGGCTTTGGAAACGCCTGCCGCCGAGGAGGATGCCTTCGTCCCACGGCCGGAGGTTTCGCAGCCGGAGGCGGATTTGCCCGTGCAAACCGTAAATGCCAGGTCGGCGGATGCCAATCCGCTTCTGGGCAACATCCCCGCTTTTGTGGAATATTATAAACTCACGCCGCGGGAGGAGGAGATTCTGGGGTATTTGATAGAATGCCGGCATACCTCGGAAATTTGCGAGGAGCTCAGCATTTCCACGGGAACGGTAAAGACGCACATTCATAATATCTATATGAAACTGGAAGTCAACACTCGGGCGGAGCTGATGCGGGAATTGTCGGAGTTTACTGTAAAAGTCCCGGATAATGGCTAAGCGATGGAGGATGCTTGCATCCGCAATCACATAGACATTGGATGGGCTGGCCCGCATGAGTAAGTAGTCCGATAGCCCTTTCAGCTTTGGAGCGTGGTATTTGCCTTGTCGTTTCCTGAGAATTTGGTTCGGTATTCCCTTAGGGTGTAGCCGGTGATTTTTTTAAATTGTACGCCAAGGTGGCTCTGCGAGGCGAAGCCGAGGTACGTGGCGATTTCCGAGTAGGTGTAGGTCGAGTATTTTAGCAAATTTTTGACGAGTGCGATTTTTTCCGTGAGGATGAACTGGTGGATCGTGCAGCCTTCGTATTTTTTAAATAGGTCGCAGAGGTATGTGGCGTTTAGATGCACAGAGTCCGCAATGTCCTGGATGTTAATTCGCTCGTGCAAGTGGGCATAAATGTAGTCTTTGCATCTGTTCAAATGCGGGGTGGGGCGCAACTGCGTGGCCGCCTTCGTGCCGTAGTGCAGATTGGAGACGAGTTGCGTGTAGTGTTTCTGCGCCTCATGGGCAAGGGCGGCACAAGTCATGCTTTCCGTGCAGTTCTCCAATCTTTGGATATAGCTGTCGCATAAGGAAAAGGAGATTTCCGGGCTTATCCCGCCCCGAATGGCAGCGCGGCTGGCCAGCGTGATGGTGGCGATGCACAAGTTTTTAACGTTGCGCATCGGCTGCGGTGAAAGCGTCCCATAAGATTTTTGGTCTTCTTCCCGCCAACATTTGTTCAGGGAATCCAAGTCCCCCGAGGAAATACTGTCCAACAGCCGCACTTCCTGGTCGTAGGGGTTGTGTAGTCTCTCGTTTTCCTGCCGTTCAAATAATATATCAGAATAAACAGTTTGTACTTCTTTTTCACTTCCGGAAGCGTCATAGTTTTGCAACGCCAGGATGTCGGACGACAGAAATTCCGGGGCGTAAAAATTGTGGAGCATCAAAACGGTCTCAATGAATAACTGAAAACCGCAAAGGGGCACCGCGTCCGTCCGGGAATCCTCGATATTGGGATTGTATAGGGAAAGTCGGAGGGACATCGGCGCGTCTGGCTTTACCGGGCCGACCAGGTAAATGCTTTCCGACGTCTTGACGGACGCGTACACGACCCGCCCGTTCACGGAAACAAGCCTGGGGTATCCGCTTTCGGAAAAGTCGGTCAGAACCGCCAAAAGTTGCGTCCACTGGATGAACTCGTCATGGATCTTCTGAAAGGGCGGAAATGACTCCAAAAGAAAGCCCGTCGGGCTGCAAAGATGCACGAAGGCACCCAGTTGTCTGTTGATAAAATGAATCAGGGCTTCTTCATTCATGGCAAAAACCTCCCGCGTTCTTGAATACTGCGAGCAAACTGCAGCGAGGGTGCAATATCCTGCAGCCTGCCGCGTATTCAAGCTATGATGCCCCGCAGCTTGCCGCGGGGGATTTCACTCCAAAAATCTCTCCCGCATTCTGGCAATCTTGTCCTCGCCCATGCCCAGTGCTTTTTCGAGGAAGGTCTTAAAGTCACCATGTGTCTCTTCCACCGTCTGATAAATGCCGTTCAAGTATTCTTCTTTCGCGGCGAGCATCGTTTGTACCACTTTCTCCAATTTCGCCGCTTCCTCATCGCCGGTAATATGATGCTGCGCCTTTATGCTTGCAAACATCTGGTCAATCTCCGGCTTCATGCATTCATTGGTAAACAAATAATCTTCCATGACATCTTTGCGGCTCACGCCCAGGCATTCTTGTACTAACACCGCGCCAAATCCGGCGCGATCTTTTCCGCCCACACAATGCCACAACGTCGCCCCGGACTTATTTTCCAGTATGAGATTTAAAAACCTTGCATACTGGGCAATAGCATGTTCATCCGTCACAAATAGCTGATATACTTTCGCCATGTATTCTATCATAAGTCCCGGATTCTCCCCGATTCCGGCAAACATTTCTTCTTGTGAAAGAATCTGCTTGTCCGCCGCTTCCTCCCGGGTGATTCCCTGCATCATATCTGTCAAAATCGGCATATGTACGTAACCCGTCCCGGCAATCTGCGGATCCGGCTTCTCCCTTTTCTCCTGCGCCGTTCGCAAGTCCAGTATCTGCGTAACCCCGCAGCCGCGCAATGTCTCTATATCCGTCTCCGTCGCCGCATATAACTGCCCGCTGCGAATCAGGCAATTTTTCTTAATCGTGTGCCCGCCTGCCGTCTTCATTCCTCCTAAATCCCTCGTGTTGTAAAGCTTCTGCAACCGCATTCTCTCACTTTTCATCTTTCGCCATCCTCCCGTCTCGTTTTCAAACAGTATATCTTGTTTTTTGTGATTCGTCAATGATTCGGCCGTCAGAACCGAAAAGTAACGGGGAGGAAAATATTGACATGCTTTAGCCTATTTGCGATAATGATGCTACACATTAAAAAGGGGATGCAGGGACATGGTAAACGATGTTTTAAATTATTTGGATCAGTTAAACTTCGCGTCTATTCTCATTCGTATTTTCATGGCGACCATTACCGGAAGCCTGATTGGACTGAATAGGGCGAAAATCAGGCAGCCGGCGGGCATGCGAACCCATATATTGGTTTGCGTCGGCGCGGCGGTGGGAGCCGGTTTTTATTTTGTGGCGGTTGTCGTGACAATGGTGGAGATGGTCGTATTGACCCGGGTGAAAGGCTGGGAACAAAAATTGATGCCGGAAAACGTGCAGTTTCATTTGTACATGGAAACAAGGACGACGACGCCACAGAAACCCTCATACGAAAAATGGAAAAAATGGGGTTGAAAATTGAAGGCGTTTCCGTGGCAAAAAAGAAAATTTGCTGTAAAATTCAATGATAAAATTTACAACGGATCTGGAAAAACTTCGCGGAGGGAATTTGAAAAAGGTATTCAAAATTATGACTGCTAGACGGTTTAATCATGACATACTGTTGTCATGATTGTCGTGGTATTATAATGAGGATACACACGGCGGATTTCATCGGCGTAAGTATAACAAAACAAAAGAAAGGACATTCTTATTATGGATGGGAAAACGATTGAATCAAGATGTGGAATTTTATGTGGGGAATGCGCATACCGGGAACAGACGGGATGTGCGGGCTGCGTACATATCCAAAAACCGTTTTGGGGGGAGAGCTGCCCGCTCAAGGACTGTTGTGAAGAAAGACAATTGGAGCATTGTGGACAGTGCGGGGAGTTTCCTTGCGACTTGCTGAACCAGTTTGCGTATGATGAAAAACAAGGTGATGATGGAAAACGAATCGATCAGTGTAAATGTTGGCGTGAGGCTGCACTTTGACCGGGTTTGTGCACTGCGCTGACCGTGTGAAAACGTGTGGGAAAATGTTACTTGTGATGTTGTCATATAGGGAGGAAAATAGAGATGGCGTTTGATTATAAGAAAGAATATAAAGAGTTTTACCTGCCGAAGAAAAAACCGGAGCTTGTGACGGTGCCGCCCATGAATTTCATCGCGGTGCGGGGAAAGGGAAATCCAAACATAGAGGGCGGTGCCTACAAGCAGTCGATTGGACTTTTGTATGGAATTGCATTTACCATCAAGATGAGCAAGATGGGGGATCATCGGATGGAAGGGTACTTTGACTATGTCGTGCCGCCGCTCGAAGGCTTGTGGTGGCAGGAGGGCGTAAAGGGCATTGATTATTCCCACAAGGAAAATTTTGAGTGGATTTCCATGATTCGGCTGCCGGAATTCGTGACGAGGGAAGAATTTGATTGGG
>CATLEQ010000172.1 GCA_949915905.1 uncultured Lachnospiraceae bacterium
GAGATTTACCGGGGGGCGGCAAAGCGGCTTGGCCTGCCGGAAGGAGCGTTTTGGATTTTGTACACGTTGCGCGAGGCGGGACGGGAGATGACGCAAAGTGAGGTTTGTGCCGCCATGTACGAGCCGAAGCAGACGGTCAATTCCGCGTTGAAGAAGTTGGAACGTGACGGAATCATCGAATTGCTGGAAATGAAGGACAAGCGCAGCAAGCGGTGCCATTTGACTGAAAAAGGAGTGCGCTTGTCAAAGGAAACGGTGGACAAGGTGATTTCCGCCGAGAGGAAGGCGCTTTCGGAAATGGAGGAGACGGAGCTTTTTTTGGAATTGTACCATAAGTTTACAAAGTTGTTGCGTGAGAATGTGAAAGCAGAAACGGGAGAGGGCATAAAGGGAATCAGAAGTTGATACTGATATGCACGCCCATATTGGAAAATGCTGGAAATGGTAGGAAAGAAAGGTAGGAAGTTTTAAATGGCTATACAGTTGTCAGATCATTTTACTTATAAGAAAATATTGAGGTTTTGTTTACCGTCTATCATTATGATGATATTTACTTCGATTTATGGCGTGGTGGACGGGTTGTTCGTTTCAAATTTTGTCGGCAAGGTTCCGTTCGCCGCCATCAACCTGGTCATGCCGTTCGTGATGATTATCGGCGGCATCGGCTTCATGATTGGCACGGGCGGCAGCGCGTGGGTGGCAAAGACGTTGGGAGAGGGAAACCGGGAGGGGGCGAACCGTTATTTTACGATGATGGTGGAATTCACCGTGATTTGCGGCGTGTTTTTTTCGGCGTTGGGAATCGTTTTCATGCGCCCGGTCTGCGTGCTTTTAGGGGCGACGGATGCCATGTTGGAGGATTGCGTCGTGTACGGGACGATTGCGCTGGCCTTTAACACGTCCTTCATGATGCAGAGCCTGTTCCACACGTTTTTTACGACGGCGGAGAAGCCGAAGCTGGGACTGGCGGCGACGGTGGCGGCCGGCGTTACCAACATGGCTCTGGACGCGTTGTTCATCGTGGTTTTCAAATGGGGCGTGGCGGGAGCCGCGTTGGCTACGGGCTTGAGCGAGTGTATCGGAGGGCTTTTACCACTCATTTACTTCCTGCGTCCGAACGGTAGCTTGTTGCGGCTTACAAAGACCAGGCTGGAGGTGAAAATTTTATGGAAGGCCTGCACGAATGGTTCCTCGGAGCTGATGACGAATATTTCCGGGTCGCTCGTGAGCATGCTTTATAATTTTCAACTTTTGCGTTTTGCCGGGGAAAACGGCGTGGCGGCTTACGGCGTGTTGATGTATATCCAGTTCATTTTCATAGCGGTTTATATTGGCTACACGATCGGGACGGCCCCGGTCGTCGGATACCATTATGGGGCGGGAAACCACGGCGAGTTAAAAAGCCTGCTTCGAAAGAGCATGGTGCTGATGGGGGTGACGGGATTTCTGATGATGGTAATTGCGAGGGCGTTGGCATCGCCGTTGTCCAATATATTTGTCGGATATGATATGGAACTTTTTGAGATGACGAAGTACGCGTTCCAGATATTTTCCTTCTCTTTCATTTTGTCGGGGGTCAACATTTTCACGTCTTCGTTTTTCACGGCCTTGAACAACGGGGGCGTGTCGGCGGCAATCTCGTTTTTGCGCACGCTCGTGTTCCAGATGCTTTCCGTCCTCGTGCTGCCAATGATCTGGGGCTTGAACGGAATCTGGTGGGCCATCACGGTGGCGGAGGTGTTCGCGTTTTTGATATCGCTGACGTTCTTGTTCGTGAAACGGAAGAAATACCATTATATGTAACGATACCAGGGGTACTTTCACGGGGCTGTGCGCCCTGCCGCACGGCCACCGTTCGGTAAAGTGATGGTGTCGAAACCTCAAAAGCTTCCGGGGCATTTGCAGGCTTTAGGTGGCGGCATCGCAAAATTCGGGTTGTCTGTAAGCCTGGCGGTAAGCGGCGGGCGTCATGCCGGTGTATTTCTTAAAGACAACGCCGAAATGACTCTGGGTTTTGAATTGAAAATAATTCGCGATGCGCATAATGTCGTAGTCGGAATATTTCAACATGTTCTGGGCGGCCAGGACGCGTTCTTTCTGGATATATTCGATTAATGTCACGCCCTCGTGCCGCGGAAAGAGGTGGAGCAAATAATCTTTGCTGATATGCAAGGATTCCGCCAGCAAGGAGGGAGTCAATGGCTGGTTCAGGTGGTGCATGATATAGTTTTTACAATTTTGAACGTGGGGCGACTGCCAGCGGGTGGAGTTGTTGCGTTTCGCCAGATGGAGAAAACGCAGGCAGGCATCTTTGGTCAAGTCGTTACATTCTTCGATGGTCGAGGCCTTGGAAAGCTTGTAAATTATGATGTCGCTGACGTCGTACGCGTCGGCATAGGGAACGCCCCCGTCTATGACCGCCCGCGTCATCTCGGTAATGAGGGCGACGGCGGAGTATTCCGCGATTTTTTGCGAAGTGGCCGCGTGGACGCCGGAAGTATACGTCATCATTCGGGAAATAATTTCTGTGAAGGCTTTTTCATCGCCGTTTTTTATGGCCTCCTTCATTTCCTTTTCTAATTGATAAGGAAGTGTGGGGAGGCTTTTTTCTGTTTTGTCCAGACGGTACTCCTGCAATTGGTAAGTGTCCTTGTCCGACTGGGAAGCCGGTGCCAGGGAAACATTTGAGAAAGGAGGAAGGGGGGAGCATTCGGTTATGCCGTGGGCGGCCAGCACGAGGGTGACAAGGCGCATGGCGGCAATGGCCTGGACATGGGCGGCGGTGCTGATGCGGTATTGTAAAAACTGTCGGACATGGTGCTTTCGTAAATATGCATTGTGCGAATCGGTTTTTGTCGATTGGATGCTCAGGGGCCCGATGATGCAGAGCATGTGTTCGTGGTAGTTTTGGACGCAATAAAAGACGTCGGGAAAAGCGTCATCCGTCACGATACCCTGGAAACGGGTGAGCGCGCGGACTAAATCCGAATCGCGGGACAACGGATTGTCATGAGGATATTCCGATAGGCAATAGAGTGGTTCGCCTTCCTGGTAAAGGGCGAAGGGGTAGTAGCTGGTCAGGTAAATGTTTTGTAAATCAAAAAATAATGGTTCATGGCTTGTGTTTTTATTCATAATCATTTCCTCGTGTTGAAGCAGTTTAAAGACAAGAAAAACATTTTGAGAACAAATACATTATAAGACTTTGTTATACTGAATGCAATCAAAAAAAGCAAGGAGGTATATTTTTCATGGAAAAAGAAAAAGAAAAAGCCCTTGGGCAGGATGGGGCTGAAAGGGAAAAGCTGCCGGTTTGGTTTGCACCGGCGTGGTCCACGAGGGCGATATCCCTTGCCGTCAACGTGGTATTGATTTCCTATCTGGCATTTTATTGTACGGACATGTTGGGAATGAATCCGACGACGGTAGGAGCGGTATTGTTGGTCTCCAAGATATTTGACGGGTTTACGGACTTGGTGGTAGGTTACGTCATCGATAAAACGAACACGAAGTGGGGAAAGGCCAGGCCGTACGAATGGTTCATCGTGGGAGTTTGGGCATTTTCCGTGCTGCTGTTCTCCGTGCCGGACATGAATGCCGTCGGACAAGTGGCCTGGGTGTTCGTATTTTATACGTTGATTAATTCCGTGTGCGCCACGTTTTTGAACGGGGGCGACAGCGTGTACATGGTGCGTGCCATTCGAAAAGAGGAAAACCGCGTCATGGTTTTGTCCATCAGCAGCATCATCGGAATGATCGCGGTGATGGTTTTCGCAATCATCCTGCCGCAGATGATCGCCGGGATGGGAAGCACGAAGTCGGGCTGGACCACGATGACGCTGGTTTTCGCGGTTCCGTTTGCCATCATCGGATTGCTGCGCTTCTTCCTCGTCAAGGAAGTGGTAGTGGACGCGTCGGCGCGACCGATGGAAGAGCCTTTGGGGGCACATGCTTCTGGCGGACATGGGATCGGGGAAACGTTGAAGGCGATTTTTGGAAACGTATACATACTTTTGATTGCCGGGACGCTTTTGGTGGTAAACGTCATCAATGGAATGGGAACCGCCGCGAGCTATTATTTTAAGTACGTGATGGGCGACATCGGGTTGCAGTCGGTGGCATCCATGGCGAGCCTGGTAACGCCGTTCGTCTTGATTCTTTACCCGTTTTTGCAAAAGAAGCTGGGGAATACCAATTTGTTTCGAATCGGGGCCGCGATCGGGATTGTCGGAATGGTGGTTCGAACGGCCGGCGGCGCGAATTTGGCGACCATCGTCGTTGGCAGCATTTGCTCTGCCATCGCCATCATGCCGGTGTCCATGATGGTTAACTTGTACTTGATTGACTGTATGGACTACGGGGAGTGGAAGACCAACATCCGCCTCGAGGGCTCGCTCGCGTCGCTGACTTCCTTCACATCCAAGGTGGGGGCGGCCCTGGCATCGGCATTTACGGGGTTCATCATGGGCATGGCGGGGTACGACGGAAATCTCGCGGTGCAGTCGCAGGCGGCGAATCAAGCGATTGTTGGTTTGTATAACGTATTGCCGCTGATAATGTTCGTGATATTGCTGGCGTTGTCGCTGGCGTATAATCTGGATAAAAAGTTACCACAAATTCGCGAAGAATTGCGAATTCGGCATATGGAAAATAAATAAGGCGTGGGAGGAAGAAGACATGAGTGAAAGGACAAAGGAAATGATCCGCCAGTTGACATTGGAAGAAAAGTGTGCGCTTTGTGCGGAGGGAGAAGAAGGCTTTGGGAAAATTGAACGTTTGGGAATGAAGGCGAACGAGCCGCAAGACAATCCGAGGGGCATGTCGGACTACTTCATGGAAAATCCAAACGAGAAAACTGCAAAATACCGTCCAGTGGCGTTCCCGTCGGATTCCTGCCTGGCCATGAGCTGGGATGAGAATCTGGCCTACGAGACCGGTGCGTGTTTTGCAAGAGAATGCCGTGCAAATGAAAAAATGGTTACATGGTTGTTCCGCCCGGGCGTGAACTTGAAAAGAAGCGTCCTTTGTGGAAGGAATTTTCAATATTTTTCCGAGGATCCGGTTTTGACGGGAGAGATGGCGGGTTCCTACATTCAGGGCTTGCAAAAGAACGGGGTCGCGGCCACGCTGAAGCACTATCTTTGTAATAACCAGGAATATGAACGTATGACGACGAACTCCGTCGTCTCCGAGCGGGCATTGCGGGAGGTATACCTGAGGACATTTGAAATCGCGATAAAAAAGGGAAACCCGATGGCCGTCATGTCTTCTTATAATAAAGTAAACGGGGAATGGGTCAATTCCAATCCGCATGTGTGTGACCTTTTGCGGGGGAAACTGGGGTATGACGGGCTCGTGGTATCGGATGCCATGGCGGTGCACCACAACAAGGTGGAGGCCCACAAGTGCGGCATGATGGATTTGGAGCTGGCACCGGCTTCCATCCATACGCGTGAATTGTTGGATGCCGTCAGGAATGGGGAGGTTGAAGAGGGCGTGGTGGATCGTAGCGTGGAGAGGCTGTTGGATTTTTTGGAGCGGCTTCAGGCCACGACGCCGACGGACGTGGATTTGGAAAAATTGCATGAAACCGCGCGCGTTGCCGCGGAGAAGAGCATGGTATTGTTAAAGAATACGGGAATTCTTCCGCTGGGGGAAAAACAAGAAAAAATCCTGGTCGTGGGAAGGCTTGCGGAGGAACCTTCTTACATGGGCGGCGGATCGGGGCATATGAACGGGTATCGCGTCGAGAGTTATTTGGAAGAAATCAGAAAAATCGTACCCGACGTGGCGTACGCGCCGGGATATGAGTTGGCGGGAAAGTATCCGCCGGTGGAGCCCGTAAGGCCGGATTTGGTAAAGGAGGCAGTGGAGAAGGCCGGTTCGGCTAAAAAGGTCATCGTATTTGCCGGCCTTGGTTATGGTCATGAATCCGAGGGGTATGACCGGGCGGACATGAGACTGCCGGAGGGCCAAAGGCTTTTGCTGGACGAACTGGTAAAGGTGAATCGAAACATTGTTTTGGTACTTTCTTGTGGAAGCGTTTTAGACATCGCCAGGTGGAATGAGAAAATGGCAGCCATCCTATACAATGGCCTGGGCGGAGAGGCAATCGCCCCGGCCACCATCAACGTGTTGTTTGGAAGGAGCGAGCCGGGAGGCCGGTTGGCAGAATCGTGGCCTGTTTGCGAGGAACACACGCCGGCATACATGAATTTTGCGCACATGGGTGAAATGCATCAGAACGTGGTGTACGGTGAGGATGTTTATGTGGGATATCGTTGGTATCAAAAAAGGAAACTTCCCGTGCTCTATCCGTTTGGCCATGGCTTGAGTTATACGCGGTTCCTTGTCGGGGAACCGGTATTTTCCGCGATGGATTTGAAGGCGGGGCAGCAGGCGGAAGTGAAGGTTTTGGTGACCAACGTGGGAGAACGCGCGGGAAGCCAGGTGATCCAGCTTTATATGGGGAAGGAAGGACCGTCGGTCATTGACCGTCCCCGAAGGCAGTTGCTGGCATTTGGAAAAGTTTGGCTTGAACCGGGTGAGGCGAAATCCGTTTCCCTACTCGTGAAGGCGGACGACCTTCGGTATTTTGACACCGCCCAGGACAAATGGCTGCTTGAGGATGGAAAATATGAAATCATGGTCTGTACCTCCTGCGAGGACGTTTGCAGTACGAGAACCATTACCATAAGCGGCGGGGACAAGGTGATAAAGTATACGGAGATGACACCGTTCGTTTGGTTTGCCATGAGTGAAAAATTTCAGAAAATCGTGCAAGAGAAGTTTCCTCCGCAAGTTGCCGCCATGATGAATCCGATGGTGGTTCCAATGATGGCATTGTCGTTCGCCTTGCCCATTTATCGTTTTACCGAGCCGGTTTTTGGCGCGCCCTTGTTCGACAAGGAGGGGCTGGAAATGATATTGGAAAAAATGAATGCGTGACAGTTCTAAAGTGGGTCTTGGGTTGTGAGGACGTGTGTTACCACGCGGATGACGGGGCATGGTCATCCGCGTGATGGTTTTATGAGACGTTATGGAAAGCGTCATGCGTAGCATGCCGCCAACTGCCCCAATTGCTCGGTATGCGCATCGAGCTTGTCGCGGTGGTCGCAAAGGATTTTGTCATGCGATTCCAGCTTTTCAATCTTCTTGAGGTTGGCGTTGCTGTAACGCTCCATTTCGTCCAACATGAGCGTTTTACTGTCGTGAACCGTCTTTGCGACATGCGCCTTCATGTGCCTTTCACTGTCATGGATGGAGTCGTCTACGAGATAATCGTAGCACGGGAATCTCAAATTGTAAATACGGATGCGGGCATAGAACACATGTTCAAATCCCGATGATTTTACAAATATTCAAGTTATTTTTTCATTTTGATAAGTCTGATTTTACACATCTTTTATAAAATAGAAGAACTTTCTTAACAAATATCCGATATACTTATTTCTGGCATTTGTGGTCGCGTGCCGAAACGGTTTTGACAATGGGAAAAG
>CATLEQ010000173.1 GCA_949915905.1 uncultured Lachnospiraceae bacterium
GGAAGAACAAAGTGGATAATCTGTTGGGGCCAGGCCTGAATATACATAGGAATCCGTTAAATGGGAGGAACTTTGAGTATTTTTCGGAGGACCCTTTCATCAGCGGCAAAATGGCGGCGGCGCAGCTGAAAGGCCTGCATAAGTATGGGGTGACCGGAACGATTAAGCACTTTGCCTGCAACAGCCAGGACACCCATAGGAATGAGGTGAACGCTCTGGTATCGGAGCGCGCACTGAGGGAAGTATATCTGAAGGGCTTTGAGATTGCGGTCAGGGAAGGCGGGGCATATTCCGTTATGAGTTCCTATAACCCGGTCAACGGCATCTGGACTTCCAGCAATTATGACCTTTTAACAACCATTCTTAGAAAGGAATGGGGATTTACCGGTATCGTAATGACGGACTGGTGGGCAAAAGGAAACTTTGAAGGCGAGGACGGCGAGCTTCAAAACACGGCGGCCAAGGCGCGTGCGCAAAACGATTTGAACATGGTAAATCCGGACGCGTCCGACATGGAATGTGACAATGCCCTGGAAGCACTGCGTTCGGGCAAGGTGTCAAGAGGCGAATACCAGAGATGTGCGATGAATATCTGCAGGTATTTGTTGCGTACCCCGGTATTTGACCGCATGCTGCACGGCGAGACACAGTTGGACGAGGATTTGAAGGGACTGGAATTTGAAGGCGGCGAGAATATCACCCGTTCGCTGGAGTGGAAAATCAACGGCGAGGCCGTACTTGACGGGGCGGAGCTTGATAATGCCAAGGGTGGATTTAACTTATTAAGCGTTGCCATAAAAGAACGAGGTCTGTATCAGCTTTCTATTACTTGCCGGGCGGCCGCCGGGGAGAACGAAGTGGCGCAGATTCCATTGACCGTGTTCCAGGATAAGCAGATGCTGGATACCATCAGCATTACCGGGGCGGACAAGGAGTGGAAGACGTATACCATTGAGAATATGGCTCCTTGCGTAAATACGGCATTCTATTTGAAATTTTTCTTTGGCCAGGGCGGCATGGAAGTGAAAGAAGTGAAAATGACGATGACCATGTCATTGGAAGAGAGAATCAAAGAGATGATGGCGGCGATGGCACAGTGAATGAAAGCGTGACGGGTATATGCCGTAAGGAACGGTTCCTTACGATTCGGCATTGAATGAACCGTTACAATGGGATGGCGGGATGCAGGCTTTGTGTTCCGCCGTCTGTAAAGATAGGGAGGTGTCCTTGTGAAGATTCAGGTGATTCGAAAAAAGGCTTCCAGCCTGCGCGAGCTGGGGCATGAGGAGGTAGAGATTGGCGAGGCGTCGACCTTGCGTGAGCTTTTGACGGCCGTTGCCAGAGTGGAATTTGAAAAACAGCATGGGACGGGAGCGTCCGAGGGCGTGAACCAAAACGGGCAGGACGCACCTGCTGCGGCAAGCCGGAATGGAGAAGCGGCATCTGTAGGCGCGAACCGAAACGGGCAGGACGCGTCTGCGAGGATGCCGCGAATGCTTCATGCGAGCGAGGAGGAACTTAAGGCTCAGGGACGCTTGGGAAAAGTCCGGTTCGGAGAATTGTATAATGAGCAATCCGGTGACTGGGAGCGGGCACTTGGCACACTGTTTCAAGATTTTGAGGACGGACTTTACAGAGTGTACGTAGACGGGACGGAATACACGGAGTTGTCACAGGCGCTTGCCATGGAGGAAAACGCGCAGGTCGTGTTTCTCCGTCTGGTCATGCTAAGCGGCAGGTTGTGGTAAGAAGGAGGCGGCATATCATGGATAATCAGGAAATTGTTCGGCAATTGAAAGAGTATAATAAGACGCTGTCACAGTCTTCGTGCACGGCGTTAGAAAAACAATATATAAAGGAAATAAATGACCGGAACTATCTTTATGGGTTTTCCATCCGGGAGATGGATGTCACGGAAAACGTAGATACGTTTCTAGAGAGGGAGAATGGGTTTAAGGGGCTGTTAAAAGGAAATGCGCCCAAGCTGTGTGCGTACCTTAAGCATGTAACGGAGTTTACATGTAACACCGGCCTGATTCGCATGGACGTCCGAAGCAAAAAATTTTCCCGCCAGTTGGAGAAGGTAAAACGTGCCATCGGGGCATTTTACATATTTTACGGGGCGGGGCTTGACATGCAGGAGTTGGTCTATGGCGGTTATCGTAATGTGTTTTATGGCTCCTATTTGGCTCCGGTCATCGCGCAGGAGCTGTTCGAGGAAAATGAGCAGGTCATCGGATATTGCCGCGACGTGTTGACGAGTGAGAATAACACGGCGGTGATTACGCGGGACGTCATCATTGCCATTGAGCAGAGTCACAATAAGGAACTGCAGACGCTTTTGACGAACCTGTTTTTGGCGGCAAAGCTGCAGGAAGGATTGCGCCAGAGCGTGGCGGAGACCGTGGACGAAAATAGTCTGGAATATTTTCTGGAGCTTTTGGACGTGATTGACAAGGAAAACCTCTTGCGTTTTTCTTCCATTCAACGAGCCGTCCTGACGTGGATTGGCATCGGCTACGAGGAGGCGAAGGAAAAGGACGTTCGTTATATTTTTGAAAAAATGCGGACGTTTCTTAAGGACGAATCGGAGCGGGAAGCAAGCCTTTTGGCGACGGAAAATCCGTTGGACGTATATCTGGCGTTGTATAGCATTGGAATTCGCGACGTGGAGGAAGCGGTTCTTCGGGCGAACTCCTTGTTGAACAACAAGCGGCGGTTCGTGGTGGCGAGCGCGCTCATTTATCTGAGGATGACCCATTGCTTTGAAATCAAGGAGCACCTGGATTTCCTTGAAAAATATGCGGATGACGAGTGGATTATGGCGTTGTTTTTTTCGGAATGCACGCAAAAGACTTGCGGCGGCTGGGGGCTGAATCGGGAGCAGGCACTGTTTCTTTACCAAAAGACGTTGGACTACATTTCCGTCAATGGGACGAAAAAGGAGTATCACTCACAAGGTTTTGCCTGGTTCAGCGTGCAACTTACCAAACAGTGCTTGTGCAATATTTTGTACGGAATTGTAGAAAGCTATCCGGAGCCGGAGCTGGTGGAAGGGTATCTGCCTTATGTACAGTCCACGCTGTATTATTCCCGGCTGGACAAATTTATGGAAAACTATTTCCGCAAGGCATCCGAGGAAAAGCGGAAGGAATTTTTGCTGAAGGCAATCATCGCCACGAACGAGAAATTGCAGGAGTGGGCGGAGAAGGAATACAAGGTTCTCGAATTATCGCAAAAGGACGTGGAACGTCTGGCGGGCAAATTGAAGACGAAAAAAGCGACGGCTCGTGGACGTATTGTAAATGTGCTGGCAGTACAGAAAAAAGAATGGGTGACGGATGTCTATGACCGGTTAAGCAAGGATTCGGTCAAGACCATTCGGGAGTCGGCGCTGGAATTGCGCCGTAAGGCACCTGCGTACTTCGAAGGAGAGCCGGAGCCGGAAACGTGGTCAGAAGCACAATCGGGAACGGAAATGAGTGCGGGGGCGCGAGGAGCAAAACAGACAGAGCCATGTCTGGCGGCGCAAGCGGGAACTGACATAACCGCGCAAGTACGAGGGAATGTAAAGATGCAAGCGGGAGGAAGTGCGAAGACGCTCATGGGGAAAGCGGCACTTGTGCCTCGGATTCCACGTCTGGAGATAAAAGGGAAAGAATGTGGGTTTGGGCTGTATGAGCCGGGAAAACTGTATGAAGTGCCTTATGAAAGTCATTTGAAAATGGCGAAAAAGGGTCTGGTGCTGAAAAAGTAAGTGCTGGATTTGAGTGACATGTTTCCGTGGAATAAGCAAAAGGTGCTTTCCTACTTGAAAAAATGGGGCGAGCGGATTACCGCGCATGAGAATGACGAGTATGATGCGGGAAGCGAATTCCGTCAGGTGAAGGACAATCGTTTTTGGCCGGTCAACCGGGAACAAAAAAATCTTTCGGCTCTGCCGCTGGGAGATGTCTGGCGGGCGTACTTTGCCGAGGATGGGCTGGGTGCGGATGAAATATTTGAAATCCGTTTCCTTTTGGAAAGCGAGCATGACAATGTCTATCTGGAAAAAACATTGGACGTGTCGGAGGGCTTATTTACCATCGATTCGAACGACGTGAAGGTGTGCACCTATTTTGGGCATTTTGAGAGCATTTTCAATTATTACTGGCAGGAGTGCTTAGAGGGGGCGGCGCAGTGGAAGGAGCTTTGGTTTGAGAAGGCGTTGACACTGTTGGAAGTTTTCAATACCCGTCATAAATCTATCACCTATCAGCGAAAAGGGTATCGCGACGTGATGGAGACGCATTCGCTGGTAAATAATCGCAGCATTACGTTCTTGCGCGGACTTTTGAATTTGCTTCCGGGGGATGACGCGCATTTTAAACGGGCGTTTCCATTGGAAATGCAGTTGTATACGGAATATAATCTGAAATGTGAGGAAAGCGTGCAAAACAAGCCGGTCATCGCACCGCTCGTGCTCACGCGGGCACATGTTCTTGGGATGATTCCTATCGAGGCGGTGTACGAGGGAATCCTTGATACGCATTTTGATTCGTCGGCAAGGAATCCATATGTGTACGGGAGCGGTCGTGCGCATCAGTTGTTTGAATGCTTCCGTGACGCATATTTTGAAGGAAGAGGAACCTGGGGGAAGCCGAAATTGTCCCTGGATGGATACCGTCAGGTTTGGTCAATCTGGGAAGAATGTAAAACTGAGGTTTTAAAAACACTGAGAAACATATTGGATACAATAATAAATACATTGCTTGCTATGGAATCGGGGCGGCTGAACGAGCAGACCGCGGTGACGGGATTGGTGGAAAGCCTGACGGTGATTCGCGGTGTGGAGTATCTTGTTCTGGCACTTGACGTGCTGGAGGACGAGGAATTCCGCCGTCAGACATACGGTGTTCATGACCGAAACGCGGTGTTTACGAACGTTCTTCGTCACTGTTATCCGGCGGAAGCAAGGACGGTATCAGAGGATGCGGCGGATGAAGGACAAAGCACGGTATCGGGGAACGCGACGGATTCGGGACAAGAGCCGGCGGCGGAAGCAAGGACGGCGGACAGCGAGATTTTACGCGCGGCCGGCTTTTCCGAG
This sequence comes from uncultured Lachnospiraceae bacterium, assembly GCA_949915905.1. Classification (GTDB taxonomy): domain Bacteria; phylum Bacillota; class Clostridia; order Lachnospirales; family Lachnospiraceae; genus Schaedlerella. The sequence continues at coordinate 5,090 of CATLEQ010000173.1, forward strand.
CGGCGGCTGGTGGAGACCGCCATGCTTGCCCCGCAGTGGATTGACGTGATAAACGAAGTGTTGGCGTGGGACGGCTTCAAGGAGGGGTGCTATTATTTCATGGCGCATATGAAGCAATATGATTACGTACAAAAGAAAGCGGAGATTGCCCGTTATACCGAGTTGGAGCCGGAAGATTTGAACGACGGGGCGTTTGACATGGCATGGTGCCGTGAGGTCTATCAAAGACTAGGCGAGAAACGGTTCAAGCTGTTGTACCAGTCGGCGAAGTTTTTGTGCGAAAATTCCTTCCATACCCGTGCCCGCAAGTATGCCGATGCCTGCCTCGGAAAAGTGGGAAAAGCAGAATGGCGCACCCAGGCTGAGGAAAAGCGGAACAAGGACGCATTAAACGCTTATTGTATCTGCCCGCTTGAGGACGATGCGGATTTGTTGGAGCGTTACCTTTATGTTCAGCGGTTCGTAAAGGAAACGAAGCAATATGGCTCACAGCGTCAGGCGAGCGAGAAACGTGCGGCGGAGATGGCAATTTTGAATCTCGCGCGTAACTCCCGATTTGAGACCGTGACCCGCTTGTCATGGATGATGGAAAGCGAGCTGGTAGGGCAGAATGCATGGGCATTGACACCGCAGAAGCTGGGTGAATACGAGCTGTGGATTGAGATTGACGAGCAGGGAGACAATGAAATCCAGGTGTGCAAAAACGGCAAAAAGCAGAAATCCATTCCGGCGGCATATAAAAAAGACGAAACGGTATTGAAATTAAAGGAAATCCATAGTCAGTGGAAGGAGCAGTACCGCCGTTCAAGAAAGATGCTCGAGCAGGCGATGGAGGAGCATACCGCGTTCTCGGCAGAAGAATTGCATGCTATGTATAAAAACCCGATTGTATCGCCGATGTTGAGGAAATTAGTGCTGATTGGAGATGAGAAAATTGGCTTTTACGAGGAATTGCTCCCGGACGGTCTTTCGGGCGAGATTCGCATTTCCCATCCGTATGATTTGTATGAACGGGGATGCTGGCATGCCTGGCAGAAACGCATTTTCGAGGAGAAAATCGTGCAGCCATTCAAGCAAGTGTTCCGTGAATTGTATTTGAAACTGGAAGAGGAACAAGAAACCTCCATCTCAAACCGCTATAGTGGTTACCAGATTCAGCCGAAAAAAGCGGCGGCGGTATTGAAAGGCAGAAGATGGAACGTAAGCTACGAAAACGGGCTGGAGCGGATTTATTATAAAGAAAACCTGGTGGTCAACCTCTTTGCCGAGGCGGACTGGTTCTCGCCGGGGGACATTGAGGCACCGGCGATTGACTATGTGGAGTTTTTCAAGCGCAAAGGCGGTGGCCGGGTTCCAATCAAGGAAGTCAACCCAATCACCTTTTCGGAAACGATGCGGGATTTGGACCTGGCGGTCAGTACGTCCTACGTGGGCGGCGTCGATCCGGTTACGTCCTTCTCCACGGTGGAACTGCGGCGTACGATTACCGAGTATACGTGTCAGCTGATGAAGCTTGACAATGTGACGGTGGATGGACATTTTGCCAATATCAAGGGTGGATTGAATGACTACAGTGTACATTTGGGCAGCGGGACAGTTCGCCAGAGCGGCGGCGCGGCCATCCATATCGTGGCGATACACAGTGGAAAACGCGGAAAACTATATCTGCCGTTTTTGGACGAGGATCCGAAGAGCGCGGAAATCTTGTCCAAGATTATATTGCTGGCGGAGGATGGGAAAATAAAAGACCCGTCGATACTTGACCAGATACAGACGAAGGAGAGAGGCGGTTTATAGAAAATAGAACATCCGGATTTGTGCATTACGCACAAATCCGGATGTCTGTTTTTGTGAAAAATCACCGGAGAAAAAACGATTTATGCTCGATTCCATACAGTTTGTGAAAAAAATGCGCGTGCAAAAAAATTTCTGTTAAAATATAGGCACTAAGCGTCGTCTGGTAGGCTCGAAAAAACCTCGCTAACGGCGACGACGTGTATCGCACGTAAATGCCTGAAATACAGGCATTAAGTGCTCATAACAAGCTCATGGTAGGAGGAAAGTGAAATGAGACATCAGGATATCATTGACAAAATGACGCTGGAAGAGAAGTGCGCGTTTTTAAGTGGTAAGACGGTGTGGGAGACGAGGGACGTAAAGCGTCTTGGCATTCCGTCCATATTTTGCTCCGACGGCCCTCACGGGGTGCGTAAGCAGGCGGGCGAGGGCGACCATCTGGGGCTGAACGCCTCCCTTCCGGCGACGTGTTTTCCGACGGCCGCGACGATTGCCAACAGTTGGAACGAAAAACTGGGCGAGGAGATGGGACGGGCTTTGGGCGAGGAGGCGGCCTCCCAAAACGTCCATGTGCTTTTAGGACCAGGGTTGAATATCAAA
>CATLEQ010000174.1 GCA_949915905.1 uncultured Lachnospiraceae bacterium
GTTTAGTTGTTGTTTCTGCCGAATCTCCTGCAAAATCGCTTCCTTTGTTTGAATCATCGGGAAATATTTCTTTAGTCCGCTTACCATACGCAAAGCTCCTCCTTCATATGTTTTTAATTTTTGTGTTGTCATATCACTGTACTTCTTGTCATTGTCGGATATAGCTTCGAGTGGAAGCACCGAGAATGAGAGCCTTTCGGCGAGAATGGAAAACGGTAGATTGCCGTCTTCGAATACCGTGTACTTGATATGGAGACATCATAGCATAGGTGTTTTGAAGAATGCAAGAGCAAATTTCTCGATTGCGATTTTTTGTGAATTATGTATAGCATTTTGAGATTATTTGTTTATCCGTCAGGAAGGGGTGCGCGTCTGGCAACCTATATAAGATTGGAAAATCAAGCCTTTTTGCAATATGCGCCGGTGGCTGGATGCATGGAAAAAGTGCACAAATATATCACTCGTATTCTGGCGGGAGGTGCGCTGAGCGCGGTTCACGGTTATAGGAAGTGAAAAGTCAATATGTATCAACAAAAAACATATTGAAATTTATGTTATAAGATGTTATCGTATTAGCAGGGATAAGACAAACAAGATTCACCAGTAGAAAAAGTGAAACAAAAAGCAAAACATGAAATCGTCTATCAAAACAAGGACATCTTATCCAAGATATTGGCGGAAAATTTTAAGGACAAATCCTTAAAAGTCTATGGGATTGACATTCCCAAAATCAAAGGAACATTGCCCACGAACCTCCCGGCAATCTGGGTAAACGAGATGAGGCCTGACAACCTATTTCTTTTGGAGTTCCAAAGTGGACAAATCAATTAAAATACTTGAATTATATTACTCGTATTCTGGAACGGTATAAAAGAGCCCAGATGCCGAAGAAAATCCGCAGGATGCCTCACCTTACGGATGGAGCGGGCATTCCTTTGCAAGATGGATCCGAAAGTCATAGTGGATAAAATTAAGCGAAAATTGAAAAAAAGAAGCCGTTGTCCGAAAAGGATCAGATGAAACGCATTATCCTGCCGTTAACATATAAAGGAAAGACGAGAAAAAGGCAGGCGGTGACGGAGGCGATTGATTTTATTGGCCATATTGCATATAATAAAGACAGGGGAGAGCCGATGATAGAGACAAATTTAGCACAGACAGTTAGTGCAACGAACGACGTTGACACTGCATATGATACAAATGTAAAATATTTGCTTGCGGACAAGCAGATACTGTCACGGATTTTAAAGTATACTGTTGATGAGTTTCGGGAGATGGATATTGAAGATATTCTTGGCTGCATTGGTGATGATATCGAAGTAGGAGAGCGACCGGTTGATGCAGGACTATCTAATCTTGGACGGGTGAAAGGAACGGTAACGGAAGATAATATTCCGGGAGAGGGCATTATCTATTATGATATCCGCTTCACTGCGTACCTTAAGGAAAAAGAAATGAAGATTCTGATCAACATTGAGGCGCAGAAGTCAACGGATTTTGGTAAGCTTGGATACCACTTGGAGAATAGGATCGTGTTCTATCTTGCAAGGATGATTTCAGCGCAGAAACAGACAGAATTTTTCCACAGTGATTTTGATAATTTGAAAAAAGTCCGAAGTATCTGGATATGTATGGATAGCGAGGAAACAGAGGATTCTATTGAGGAGATCGGTTTTGACAGAAAAACGGTTTTCGGGAATAAGAGAAATTCATATCATACGGATTTGATGAAGGGGATTATTGTCAATATTAGGAGTGGAGCGGATGGTTCTTCTGGAAAAACTATAAAGAAATCTCAAAACGTGTTGATAGCTATGTTGGAAGAGTTGGTTTCTAGGAAAGATGCATCAGAGAAGAAGCGTATATTGGCAGATGAATATGGTATGACAATGACTGTAGAATTGGAAAGGAGAATCCAGATTATGTGTAATTGGTCAGAGAGTATTAGAGAACAAGCAAAAATAGAGGGAAGAATAGAGGCTATTGAGAGAATGATCAGAGCTAATATTACGAGAGCACAGATATTATCTATGGGATATACGGGAGAGGAATATGAAAAAGCAGAGAGTGCATTATATGTAAATGCTTAGACGCCGATTGATGTTGTAATAAGGGATTCCTTTTTGAAAGACGGTTTTCCACGGAGGAGGTAGCCGAATGGCGGAGGTGAGAAAACGCATTACGTTTCACGGGCGGGTGCAGGGCGTGGGTTTCCGCTTTACGGCCAAGTCCATGGCGCGTTCCTTGGGGCTGACTGGCTGGGTGAAAAATGAGTGGGACGGCACGGTGCTGATGGAGGTGCAGGGACGCGAACCGATGATCAACAAGCTGCTGGTGGGATTAAACCGCAACCAGTTCATACAGATTGAATGGATAGATACGGAGGAGATTCCCTTACAGTCTGAAATTGGATTTGACTCCAGATAAAAGATAAGTGATGCCGGGGAGCAAAAGTGATTTTTGAATAGAGCGTATATCAGATGTGGAATGACTCCCGCCTCTATAGGCGGTGAGCAATATAATTGTATCAGTGGCGGAAGTCAATCCCCATCTGATATGCCTCCGGCGGATGGCAGGCGCACAAAGATGTATTTTGTCAGCATAGCTGACTTGTACGCCGCCGCAAGAACGCCGGTGGCGTTCTTGAATTGGAAAAATCAGGAAAGAAGGGTACATCAAATGAAGCTGGGATTTATCGGAACGGGAAATATGGCGGGTGCCATTATGGGCGGCATCATTAAAGAAGGAATATTCGCACCAGAGGAAATCATCGGGGCGGATATTTCAAAAGAGGGGCGTGACAAGGTACAAGCGCAATATGGCATCCGCGTGACGGCGGATAACGAAGAGGTGGTCAGAAAGGCGGAAATCGTGTTTTTGTCCGTGAAACCGCAGTTTTATTCGTTCGTGATTGAGCAAATCAAGGATGTGGTGGGGGAAGGGCAGCTGATTGTCACGATTGCCCCGGGTAAGACGCTCGACTGGCTGAAAGGCCAGTTTGGCCGGAGCTTGAAAATCATTCGCACGATGCCTAATACGCCGGCGATGGTCGGCGAGGGGATGACGGCGGTCTGCCCCAATGAAAACGTGACGGAGGAAGAACTTTCCCGCGTGCTGGGCATTTTAAGTGCATTCGGAAAGACCGAGGTGGTGCCGGAGCGTTTGATGGATGCCGTGGTATCCACAAGCGGCAGTTCCCCGGCCTATGTATTTATGATGATCGAGGCGATGGCCGACGCGGCGGTGGCAGAGGGGATGCCGCGCGCGCAGGCGTACAAGTTTGCCGCGCAGGCGGTATACGGAAGTGCGAAAATGGTGTTGGAGACCGGAAAGCATCCGGGCGAACTAAAGGACATGGTTTGCTCTCCGGCGGGCACTACCATTGAAGCGGTACGCGTATTGGAGGAAAAAGGATTCCGCAGTGCCGTCATCGAGGCGATGAAGGCTTGCGCGGAAGTGTCAAGGAGACTATAGAAAAACTATGGGAAAGCCTTGTGTGGATATAGGGAAAAGGTTACAGTTCTGGTGTAGCTGAACTGCAATAGGAGAAGAGAGGCAGTGTACAAAATGGTTACTGTCTCTTTTTTTGTCGAAAAGTGTCGAGGAGATCCTTCAAAGCCAGATTGACAGCGCGGGCAAGTAAAGATACGATAAATTTATAAATTATAGATAGCAATTTTCTCTGAATTGATGTATTATTATAATACACAAAAAGTGAGTACGAGAATACTCTTAAAAGAGTATAAAAGCTGTGATGTAAAAAGTTTCATTATGAAAGGATAGGAAGGTAAGCGTGATGGGTAAAATTTTATGGTTAGGTCTTGTTTTGACACTTTTATTGTCGGGGTGCGGGCAGAAGGAAGAAGGGGAGATGGACGCGGTGCAAAGCCGCGCCGAAAGGACGGAGCATGGCACGATACAGTATTTGTCAATTGTGACAAATACGGGCGAGGTGGAAGATTGGGAAGCGTGTGCCAGGGAAGTGATAGAACGCTGCGTCAATAATGACTTTCAGACGATTCTCCTTAGTTATGAGGGGAGCGGATATCCGATTGAACTGCATGCGGAAGTCTATCTGACGAAAGAGGACATGAAAAATGGAGACGCCGTGTTTTTGATGGACTACGAGCAGGATGAAACAGGCGGGCAATGGTACAATATAAAGGAAAATCCCGAAAAATTTTCCTTGGAACTGAAGGCGGCACCGGTTGCGTGACATGCTTGATATACTCACGACAGATTTTATCTGTCGTGAGTATCGCGCCAGCCGCAGCTGCGAAGCGGCATATTTCCTTATGCGGCTGTGCGCATCATATTATACTGAGCGGCAGTTAAATTTGCCACTCAGTATATTTGCCGCCCAGTATAACCGGCATGTTGTCTGACGGTGACGTTGTCATGGATGAAGGTAGGCGGTTTTTCGTACTCACAATTGGTCAAGGGTTGGACATGGTGGTTGGGACGGCAATGAAAATTCCCAGCCGAACGTCTGCATGTCTGCGGGGAGTGGAACGGAAAAGACCATGTTTTCCCTGGTGACGGGATGCGTGAAATGAAGGCGGGCACTGTGCAGTGCCTGCCTTGTCATATATTCCATGTCGGGATTGTAAAGATAATCGCCGATTAAAGGATGGCCAAGGTACTTCATATGAATGCGGATTTGATGGGTGCGCCCGGTTTCTAAACATAGGGAGACAAGGCTGTGTCCTTTTTTTTCATCCACGACCTGATAATGGGTCACGGCACGTTCGCCATGTGTGAAATCTATCGTGCGTTCGATAACGGAACCAGGCTTGCGCGAGAGCGGGGCATCAATGGTGCCGCTTTTTGGAAAGATGCTGCCGCGCACGATGGCCAGGTAATTTCGCTCGATTTCATGGTGCTTCGCCATATGGGAGAGAATGTTGGAACTCACCATGTGCTTGGCGACAATTGTTAGGCCGGAGGTGTCGCGGTCGAGTCGATTCGTGCAACGGAAAATAAATGGCTTGCCTTGTCGTGCATAATGCCAGGCGAGGGCATTTGCCAGAGAATTGTAGTAGTTGCCGCGGGAAGGGTGAATCGGCATTCCGGCGGGCTTGTTGACGACCAGGAGGTCTTCATCCTCGAAAATGATGTCGAGCGGCAAAGGTATGGGCGGGATTTTCTCGGAGGATGTCTCTTCCTGAATGTGGACAATCAGCTCGTCATCGGCGGACAAGGTTTGATTGAGACGATACCGGTATCCGTTTACCAGGATGCTTTCCGGCATTTTCTTCAATTCCACCAGGTTTTGCCTGGAAAAACCCTGACGGCGCAGAAATTGCTCCACGCGAAGGCCTGCATCAGACGGTGCGATTTGATAGGTTAATAAGCGGTTCATGGAAGGTTCCCCCTTTAGGTTTGTATAAAGGACGGCAGAGTTCATCGACCGTGAGTATATTATAAAATGAATCCAGGGTCGCGGTCAACATTTTCTTTCCTATATGGATTGCGGTTTCTATGCCTTTTGTGGTATAGTTATGTTAAGCGTCAAATTTATTTGACGCTCAACATAACAGGATGCGCACGATTTTTGCGTGGTAGATACTGCGCTCTGGCGCAGCAAAAATCGGCGCGGCGAACGACAAAAACAAAAATTTTTGCCGTTCACAATAAAATATAAAAGTTTAAAGGAGGTACATCATGGATAAGGCGGCGATGTATAAATTGACGTATGGATTGTTTGTTTTGACGGCGAAGGAAGGCGCAAAAGAGAATGGCTGTATCATCAATACGGCGATGCAGGTGACCACGAGTCCGAACCGTATCATCATCGTGGTGAATAAGACGAATTACACGCATGACATGATCATGAGGACGAAGGAGTTTAACGTGTCTTGCCTGGGAACGAATGCGTCATTTGATATTTTTAAACATTTTGGCTTTCAGAGCGGAAAAAATGTAAACAAAATGGAAGCGTGCTATCCGCATGCGAAAAACGGAATTCCTTACATTGGAAGTGTGGCGGGCGCATATATTTCCGGCAAGGTGGTTTCCGAGACGGATTTGGGCACGCACACGATGTTCTTGGCGGACGTGACGGACGCGAAAGTGTTAAATGACTGTGAAGCATTGTCCTATGCTTATTATCAGAAAAATATCAAGCCGGCACCAAAGCCGGTGAAAAAGACCGGATGGGTGTGCAAGGTTTGTGGTTACGTGTATGAGGGGGAGGAGCTGCCGGAAGATTTTATTTGTCCGCTGTGCAAGCACCCGGCATCTGATTTTGAGAAGATTTCGTGACAAGCAGCCCCATGTTGACGGGGCATCCACGTATACTGGGGGCAAATGTTTTTGTCCTTCAGTATAGCAAGATAGAGGGAGCATAGGATGAACAAAAAGATGAAAAGACTGCTGGTAACGGCGGTGATCTGCTGCCTGGGACTGTCGGGTGGCGCGTATGGCGTGGCGGAACTTCTGGGGGATGACTTTGGAGCCTTCATGCCGGGTTATGGGGCAGGGCGAAGCTCGGAGTATGGCAGCATGGTATCGTCCGACGTGACGGATGGAGAGATGCAGGTAATCTTTTTGGATGTCGGACAAGGGGACTGCACCATCGTGCGCACAAAAAGGGCGGACATGGTGATTGACTGCGGGGATAAAGGCAGCGGGGAGCAGGTCGTGGAATATTTGCGCGAGCAAGGGGTCAGTGAGCTGAAATATCTGATTCTGACGCATCCGGATGCTGACCATATCGGCGGCGCCGACGAGGTGATAGAGGCGTTTGACGTAGATTGCGTGCTGATGCCGGACGTGGCAAATGATACGAAGGCGTATACCGAGGTTCTGGAGCAGATAGAGGAGAAGGATGTCGAGGTGGAACATCCTTCCGTCGGGGACAGTTATTTGTTGGGGGATGCCATGTTTTGGATTCTGTGCCCGGATCCGGAGCTTGTCAGAGAGTCTGACTTGAACGGAAGCTCCGTGGGAATCAAATTAGTCCATGGGGACAATTCCTTTGTGATGTGCGGGGACGCGGAAACTGTGTCTGAACAGGCGATGGTGGAACGCTTTGGAAATGCATTGGAGTGTGACGTGCTCAAATGCGGGCATCATGGGAGCTCGACCGCGACTTCGGCGGAGTTTTTAAAGGTGACGAACCCGACCTGGGCGGTAATCAGTTGTGGGAAGGATAATGCTTACGGACATCCCCATGCGGAAGTGATTGCCGCGCTGGAAAATGATGACGTGCAAATTTATCGGACGGATCGTCAAGGGACGATTGTCGCGGTAAGTGACGGAAAAGAATTGAAATGGAGTGCTACTTTTCACGGGGTGGGGAGACAAGGAACAAATCAGTAGGAGGACATATGTAGGACTTGACGGAGGCCGGTTCATTTGTTAGAATAAAGACCGAGGTAAAGAATGAATTGATAAAGCAACAATATCGTTTCTAAACGTATCGTCTGCTTATGTAAAAAACATAGGGGGAAAGTTAACAGGGAGGTA
>CATLEQ010000175.1 GCA_949915905.1 uncultured Lachnospiraceae bacterium
CCCGCTTATGGGAAGCTTTTGAAGCGGTTAAAGAAAGGAGATTTGCTGATTGTGAAAAGCATTGACCGGCTGGGACGCAATTACGAGGAAATATTGTTGCAATGGCAATATATTACAAAGCAAGTGCAGGCGGATATTTTAGTCTTGGACATGAGCTTGTTGGACACGAGAAACAAGCAGGGAAATTTGACGGGGACGCTGATTGCCGACTTGGTCTTGCAAATATTGGCCTATGTCGCGCAGACGGAGCGGGACTTTATTCATCAGCGGCAGGCGGAGGGAATCGCGGCGGCGAGGGAGAAGGGGAAAAAGCTGGGACGTGACCAGATTCAGATGCCGGACGGATTTGAAAAACAATGCGTGGAATGCATGGAGGGGAAGGTCACGACGAGGGTGGCGGCAAAGCGGCTACGCATAAGCCACACGACGTTTTACCGCAGGTATAAGGAATATTTGGAAAAGCTGGAACAAGATGAAAAAAAGCTTGTTTCAAAAGGTAGACTTTTTGAAACGGCATGCCTTGCCAAATAATTACATATTTTTGTCTCCAATATCGCCATGATACCCACGAATTGCTATACATTTCACGCTCTCGCAATTATAGCATTTCTTTTTCAAAAAGTCTGCCTTGTGAAACAAAAGATGAAGGGAGCGTTTTGAAAATGAAGGGGAGGTGGAGTGCCATTGTGCTTGCTGTCGCATTATTGCTGTCGGGATTTACGGTTTCCCGGGCGGCGGACAAAATGGATGAGGTATACGTGGTTCGGGGCGATGAATGGTTGTCGGAATATTTGACACCGTCCCAAATTCGGGACATGCGCGGCTGTGCATGTGAATGGGTGGGCGACGTAGTAGCGGTCACAAGCCTGATACGCGCCCATGGGAGGGAAATGGATGCGGCTTTAAAGGGAAGCGGCATTATGCGGGGCGAGGCCGAGGCGTTCTTGCTGGAAAAACTGGGGGTAAGGAAAACGTTTTTGGATAGGCTGGGGAATACAAAGGCGGATTTCCAAATCGTGACCAGAAGTAAGGACGGGGAGACTATCGTGGTACATTATAAGGTGAACCTGGGATATAACGCCTTTCGGGAGGCACCTCCGCTTAGGGGCTTCGCGACGTTGGAATGCACGATAACCGTTCGGGGGGAAAATCGGCGGTCGGCGGCGATGGAAGTGCTGCCGTTGGATGGCTTTTGAAATTCAGACTTTCAATGGAGGCCGTAGGCGACAAGGAGAAAACCTCGTTTGGTGAGGTGCCAAAAGAGGTGTTGGAGCGAACCAGAGCGGCGCGGGAGCGGTTTTTACAAGAAGGAGCCAAGGAGCTGAACCGCATAGGACGCGAGGGGCTTGCCTTAGACGATAAAGCCCGCCGGATGGTCACGAATGACAAGGCCGATGGCCGGATCGATTTCCGGTGGAGTATCGACACCTCCGCCGAGGATATCTATGCGGAGATTGACCGCGCCCTGGCCTTGGTCCATAAGGCGACATCCATGTGCCAGGATATCTATGAGAACATCTGGAGTTACTATCGCGGCCGCAGGCCGTGAATAGTAATCATCTGGAATACACTTCGGTAGAGTACCAATACTGTTAAGTATACTGTGGGAACGGCTTGTCTAGTATTTATGGGGACATCAGGAAGTGAGGAAACGAGATGGAAAACGGCAGGAAGACCCGCTTAGGCAACTATAAAAAATTTACCTATCAGAGCTGTCGGCGAAAGACAAGTATTGACTATAGTTGCTAAAATGACTATAATATTATTTGATTACATTGTAGAAAATATACAAAAGAGGGAGGAAAAGTCATGGGTGAAACACAAGAAGAAAAAAAACAAATCGACAAAAAGAAGATTGGTATTATTGGAGCTATAGGTGCTGTTATAATCATTGCATTAATAGCATTCTTGGGAACCAAAGATTTACGTGCTTATAATAGTGCTAAAAAATTGCTTGAAAATGGTGACTATCAAGAAGCACAAAAAATTTTTAAGGAACTTGATGACTATAAAGATTCAAAAGAGCAAGTATATGAATGCGACTACCAAAAAGCATTATCACTGATCAAGGAAGAAAAATATTCTGAATCACTAGAAATTTTTACATCTTCGCTAAAAACAGAATACAAAGATTCTGAAGAGCAGAAAAATTTATGTATATATGAAATAGCAAAGCAAAATCTCGATGCCAAGAATTACATTGAGGCAGAGACTTCCTTTAAAGAATTATCGGATGTGGGATATAAAGATAGTAATGATTTATATAAGAAATCCAAATATGAATTAGGAAAATCTTATATGGAGAGCGAATCATATGAGGACGCAATAGAATGTTTTGCAGATTTAAGCTATGAGGATAGCGAAACTTTATATCAACAATCTGCTTATATTCTGGGGAAAAAATATCTTGAAGAAAAAGATTATGATGAAGCACTAAACTATCTTGAAGGACTACACTATGACGATAGTGATGCATTAGTTGACTCTGTTTTAAATGGCGAATATTCTTTGAACAAATTCATTGAGCGGTATAATGCAATGGCAGATGCATTGCAGCAAGCAGAACTTGCTACCGTAAAAAAACTTGATGCAAAAGATGCATCTAATAACCAAATAATTACGGGGTGTGGAGCGACCATATATTTCAACCGTTCTTCTGATGAAGAAATTGATTGTAGATACGAAATAATTTCATATATGTGGGAAAAAAGCCCATGGATCATGACGGATGCCAATATCTTAACTGGCGAATGGTATTGTGTAGTAGCTGCTATTACTCCAAATAGTGATATTGAATCTGTTGGAGATATAATCGGCGCCGTAATAGATTCTGATAAAAGTGGATTGTATTGTGCTACAACAGTTAATAATGTTCACTATAATTCAACGAAAACAAAATCTACAGTAACAACAGCAGGTATTCGTAATTGGAATTAGACATTTTAGGATGAAATTTATGATTTTAGTTTTTCCATAAAATTAGAATCCAGTCAGCAAATTTCATAACGAATAATCTTCATCCAAAAGGATAGGTGAAACGCCTATCCTTTTTTCAGTTACTTTTCACGGGGGATGCCTCTATGTTTGAGACAAACTATGACCCGGAAACAACGCCGTGCCCGGTTGTCATTCCCGAAGCCGTACAGACAAATCAGAATATTTCCTTTGGCGATGAATTGTCACTCGACACGGGTTCCCGGGAAATGACAGTCGTTGTGAGGGGAAGCTATTCCGGCCAGTTCAACGGAATGGGGCACCCGCCTGGCGACAGAAGTATCGTGATAATGCCGCATTCCTCCATGCGAATACTTTATGGTGAAAGGCAATTATTTTATTCCATTGCTGACGGCAATTGAAAATGTTTCTTTCCCGATGAAAGTCAATGGCCTTTCCCTGGCCGAGTCCATGCCAAGAGCCGCCAAATTTCTGGAAGACGTCGGCATTGAAAGCGAAAAGCACAAACGATATCCCGCCAATCTTTCCGGCGGCGAGCCACAACGTGTCGCCATCGCCCGCGCCGACCAGATTCTTCCCATGAAAGATAAGACACTATGTTCTGATTCGTTTTAATCGGAATACTCGGATATTGAAATCATGCCGTTGAAACAGATTCAACGGCATGACTCACATTTGACTATGCATTTGTCGTTCTTTTGGTCGGACGCAAATCGGAGCAGGTATAATCTTTGCCGAGATTATACCACCAAGTTCAAATTCCCAGCTTGATTCATAAACTCCCGCAGGTTTTCAATATACTGATATGGTGCGTATTCCGAATAAATTTCCGGATTATCCAGAATCACTATTTGTACGCCCTCGGCACGAATCGCCTCCAACGTATTGGGAACATTCCTCGCTTCATTCATATTTTTGCATTTATACGTGATGCATCCCGTCTCGTCAAACTTTTTAGCTATAATGTAAAAAGGATTATTATCTACAAACATATTATTCACCTTCTCTTAAAGATTAAGACTTTTGTCTCTCCAACAATTTTTGCATTTCCCGCAAAAACTCTTCTTCATCAAATCGTAAGCGAAAACCTAAAACGTCATTAAAACACTGTTTGAAACCTCCACCATTCCTTATTTTTTTTCATATTTTCTTATAATAGAATCCTCGCTTTTAAATAAGGAATCTTGTTTTAGCTTTTATAAACTCTTGTAACTTGTAAGTTTCTTTAAACCAGCACCATCGACCAGACAAACGAGGTCGCGAAGGAAATCACCGTGGAGACGACCACGAGTTGGGCGGCGAATTCCGGACAGCGGTGGTACTTGGCGGCCAGGATGCTGGTGGTGGCTCCGGCGGGCATGGCGGATAAAAGGACGCTGACCCCGGTCACGAGCCCTGGCAGGTCTAAGCAAATGCAGGCGGCGAACAAAAGGGCGGGAATCAGCACCAGGCGGAATAACGAGTAAATCCAGATATCCTTGTCCCAGATGTTTTTCAGGTTGCCTTCCGCCAGAATCATGCCGATGACCATCATGCTAAGGGCGGTGTTGCAGCCTCCCAAGTGCGAGAGCGTGGCATCGATGACGGCGGGTAGCTTCCATTGGCCGAGCATCAGGACGAATCCCAGGAAACAAGCAATGATGCAAGGGTGTGTTACCACTTTCTTTAGCACGTCTTTTTTACTTCCGCCGCCGGTAAAAATTGTCAATCCCGAAGACCACATCATGATACGTTGAGGAATGAGGAAGACGGAGGCGAGTAAAAGGCCGGTGCCGCCGAACATTCCTTCCGCAAAGGGATTGCCAAGAAAGCCGGCGTTGGAACAAATGATGCCGTACTGGAGACATTTTTGCCGGTCGGGTTCATGGCGGCGGTATACGATTTTTCCGAACACGACACTGAACACTTGTAGGAGGATGGACAAAATCAGGATGTCAAAACACTGCCGTAGGATGTCGCCGGAAAAGTCTATCAAAAAGGATTTGACGATGTTGCAGGGGAGGACGAGGTAAATGACCAGGTCGGTTAAGTTCTCCTGCCCTTGTTTTGTGATGATGCCGGATTTGATGAGAAACCAGCCGATAAAAATGAGGAGGAACATGGTTCCTTGTAAAATGAGTAGTTGTTGCATGTCTTATTCCCACACTTTCTATGTTTATACGTAAGTGGCAGATAAAATCTGTCGTGAGTATAAATTTTGATTTTCGAATGCTGCTATTTACAGTGCTTTATTTCTCATGCGGTATTTTAGCACGTTTTTTGCTGGAAGAAAACAAATGGGGTAAAACTTGAAGAAAAATTCTAAAAGTTTAGAAAACGGAAATGAAAATTTGGTTGACAAAGTACAGACCTTATGTTAATATCGATATATCGTAAGACGATATAACGCGAAACGCTATAACGAGAGACAATATAAAAATGAGGAAGGAAGTGAGGATGTGGATGGATGACAACGTTGTGTTGACGGAGGCGGTGTATTACATTTTGCTGACGCTTCTTAAGCCGCGCCATGGTTACGGCATCATGCAGATGACGGAGGAACTGTCCGGCGGGCGTGTCCGTCTGGCGGCGGGGACATTGTATGGCGCACTAAACAGTCTGTGCCGGAAGGGATGGATTGAAGCACTGCCGGAAGATTATAGAAGCAGAAAGAAAGAATACCGGATTACCGCGGATGGTTTTGAAATATTGCAGAGGGAGCTTGCAAGATTGCGGCAGCTTGTAGAAAATGGAGAGCGGATTTTAGGAGGATTGGAAGATGGCGAGAATGATGATTAAGAGATGGTTTTGGGCATGGGATTTTGAGGAGGAAGAAGTCTGGTTAAACGAGATGGCGTACCAGGGCTGGGCGCTTGACAAGGTTGGATTTTGTAAGTATTATTTTAAATCCTACGAGCCGGGGGAATACGTCGTACGTTTGCAGATGTTGGAAAATAATCCGGCCATGGCAGAAAGCCAGGAGTATATCGCGTTTGTGGAGGATACCGGGGCAGAGTATATCGGGAGTGTGGCGCGATGGGTGTATTTTCGTAAAAAGGCGGCAGACGGAAGGTTTGAACTTTTTTCCGACATTTCCTCTATGATGAATCAGTTGAGGCGCATCATCAATTTGGCACTATTCTGCATGGTATTGAATTTGTTATTGGGGATAAATGCGTTGCAATATAGTCCGTTTGGAATCTTGAATCTGGCTTTGGCGGTAATATTGGCGTACGGTGGGTATCGGCTTTTGCTGAAAAAGAAAAGATTGGAGAAAAAACGCATTTTGCGTGAGTGAAAAGGAAGAGGTACAAAAACCGGGACGGAAGGCGGTGGAAAAGAGGACGACGCATGAAAACTGCGAATCGTGGATGATGAAAAAGGTGTACCAGAAATTGGTGCATCTTTTTTTGTAACATTTACTCCGCAAATGCGTTATATTATACAGAGGGGGCAAAAATACGTGCCCCTCTGTATACGAGGATGCGCACAGCCGCATAAGGAAATATGCCGCTTTGCGGCTGCGGCTGGCGCAATACTCACGGCAGATTTTATCCGGCCGTGAGTATAATATAAAAGTCCCGGACGGCGGCGGAAGGGCGATGGGAGGTGGGAAACGTGGATGGACAAGTCCTGCAGCGGCTATATGAAGCGTATGGTCGGGAATTATTTTTATACTTATATTCGCTCTGCAAAAGTCGGGAGACGGCGGAGGACCTGATGCAGGAGACGTTTGTCAGGGCGTTGCTCTCACTTCCTGACGAGCATGTGAATGTGCGGGCATGGCTCTATATGGTTGCCAGAAACCTTTATTACAGTACGTATCGAAAGCGGAAGCACGAGGTGTCATTTGAGGGAGCCGAGGCGCAATCCGATGTACAGAACAAAATGGAAAGCGGGGGCGCAAATGGAAAGCGAAACGGCCAGAGGATATGGTCGGGGGACGGGTCGGGCGGCGCGTGGCCTTATGCGGCACCGGAAAGAGAGTTGCTCGATAGGTTGATCCGGAAAGAAGAGGAGCAGATGCTCTATGCGGCGTTGTCAAAATTGGATTCGGTAAAGCGGGAAGTGTTGGAGTTGCAATATTTCAGCGAGATGCCACTAAGGCAGGTGGCACAGATTCTGGGCATGAAGCCGGAAAATGTGCGGGTGCTAAGTCACCGGGCAAAACGGGAAGTGAAAAAATATATGGAGGAGGCAGGTTATGAGATATCGTGAATTATTAATGCTATATGATAAGAAAGCATTGTCCGAGCAGGAAATGGAACAAGTGTCAAAGGACATTGAGAAACAAGATGCCATCAGCGAATATCTTTTTGAGCGGGACGGCGTGTCCTTGTCGGAGGTGGAGCCGGCGGCGGACGGGAAAACGGAAATCGCTCGCGGGAGCAGGACGAGAGTATCGGACATGGATGCGGCCCCGCAGGCGGACGTGCTCCGCTTTACCCGCCGGGTGAACCGTCTGATTCGCAGGGCATTTATCAAAATGGGCATCGTGGT
>CATLEQ010000176.1 GCA_949915905.1 uncultured Lachnospiraceae bacterium
CTGCTTGACCGTGAATGTCCAGAGGCCGCTTATGGGGGACAAACTTCCGGTGTTCGTATGGATTTACGGAGGCGGTTATAATACGGGATATTCTGCGGATGAAATGTACAATGGGGATGCGTTTGCAAGGGACGGCGTGATGTTCGTTTCCTTTAATTATCGCACCAACATTCTTGGATTTTATGATTTTACGACGTATCCCGGTTGTGAGGATTTTGAGTCCAACTGTGGGCTTTCGGATCAGATTCTGGCATTAAACTGGATTCATGACAATGTGGAAGCTTTTGGCGGTGACCCGGAGCGCATTACGATTGCCGGCGAATCGGCGGGCGGGGCATCCGTGGTCAACATGCTTGCCTGTCCCGGCGTGAAAGGAACGTTCCAGCAGGCAATCATTGAGAGCGGCCTTCCCAATTGCATGATGACACATCAAATGGCGCGAGAAAATATTGATTTATTTTTAAAAGGCATGAACTGGACCGAGAAGGACCTTCCCCGGCTTCGCAAGGAGGATCCCAGACTGTTTCTGGTAGGGAACGAATATGTGGCCGCAAAACATCAATATAAGAATCCGGGCATGTTTTTGCCGGGGCCGATACAGGACGACTTGATGCCGGTTCGGCCTATCGACGCGATTCGGGGCGGAAGTGCGGAAGGCATTCGAATTATTATAGGAACGAACATGCACGAGGGCACCATGTTCGTGCATCCGGAAAACACCGGGTTCCCAAACAGTTGGACGATGATTACGCAGATGTTGGAGAAGAATGGAAATACGAAAGCACTTCCCAAGATTGTGAATTTTTATCATTCTTCCGCGAACGAATCGTTTACACTGTTTCGGGACAGTGCCGTCTCGATGGCATCCGTCATCCCGCCGCTTACCAGGGATTCCAGGCAGATAGGCGGGGATCCGTTCATTCGTTTTGCGACGGACTACGCGTTCGAGATGCCCGCGGTCAAAGTGGCGATGGCACAAAGGCAATATACGCCGGATGTCTGGATGTATCGCTATGAATTGGTGACAAAATCAGGAATTGAGTCCGGATGGAAGGCTTCCCATGCATTTGAACTTCCGGCCGTATTTGTAAAGCCGAATCATCCGTTTAGTCACTTTGCGTTTGGCGGAGAGCCGCAAGAGGTGTTTGAAAAGATTTCTAAGGAAATGCATGGGGACTGGATTTCCTTTGTAAAGACCGGTGACCCGAACCCGGATTGGCAGAGGTTTGAGGGGGCGGATTCCCCGGTGCGCATTTATGACCGGGAGACCCGCACGGAGCGGTTGGACCGCCGCCAGCTTATGGAAGTATGGGATGACATGCGGTTTTACGAATCTTAAAAGTAGAATTAGGATGGGAAATCCCGCAGGTGCGGGGGTTGTCATTCATAGGAAAAAAGACACCGGATGCCATAGATGGCTATCCGGTGTCTTTTTTCATCCCTAATTTCCTAAACGCGCCGGTCGCGTACTTGAGCATTATAATGCTTGTTCAGCAAAGGCCGAATCACGTAATAAATCAGCTTGTTTTCCGCGTTCGTCATGTAAATGGTAAAGGTCACGGCAAAGCCGGCCAGCGCGGTGATTAGAAGCGTCTTGATTATTTTGGATAAAAACGTAGGGAGTTTCTTCATTTTTCAACACCGCCTTTCTTAGTAAGCTTCGGAATCGTCAAAATCAACAAGCGTCGGATCCAGTGGCTTCTCGTTTAAGACGATGGACATATAATCGCTGATGCGCTTGCGCATGTCCCTGCGTGAAATCGTGCGGCAGTCCTCCAGATCGTGCTCCAGGAAAATGAAGTGGAAGCCGAGCTCCCTGGCCTGCTCCTCCATCATCGCGTGAACGCCGTTCATTCCTTTGCAGGAGACGTTGTCATTGAAAATGACCATGTCGCAGTTGAAATTCTTCGCCCATTCCCAGATGGCGTTGACATTTTCCCATCCTCCGACCGCATGGTGGCGCATGGTGGCCTTTTCGGAGAGAAGCGCCAAATCCTTGATGGCCTCTTCCGGATCCGTGGTGCTGATCTGGTTGTGTCCCATCGTGGAATCCATGTTCAGCACGATATTGATGCCCCAGCAGTTCTCCGCCCAGGTTGGAAAGTCCGTATAGTAAACGGCGGATGGTCCCCATAGGAATGCCCGATGGCGCGTCTTTCCGGAAAATGGCTCATATTTCTCGTCGTACGCTTTTGTAATCAGCTTCAGCACCTTGCGGTCAGTTTTCGTAAAATAGGGATCCTGCCCATTGACCGAGGCCCAGGAATACAAGCGGTACAAGGATTCGGCGATGCCCACGAGCGCACAATAGGGTGTCTTCATGAATTCCCACTTTTCAAGCTCGATGGTATTTTGCTCGTTCAGTTCCTTTGCGTACTTGAACAGCTCGTCCCAGTCGTATGTAACGCCATATTCCTTTTCGATAAAGGCGATCGTGTCTTTCAGCATCTGCGTGGAGTAGGGGTGCGCGCCCGGTTCGTTGTGAATCATGGCCAGGGTGACCGGCATGTCCGGAAGCCCTACCCGGCGACGTTGGAACATGGAAGTTGCCTCGCTGGCGTTGCAGGGCATGTTGGTAGTGAGGAATGCCTTGCCGATAATCGGGAAAGCGTCATCGATGGCCACGCCCGTCTCCGCCGCGCAGCGGGAACAGACATCCGCAGGAAGGCCGAAGGACTCGGCCACGTCAATGTAGTAAGGTTCCAGTTGCTGGTCGATGTCGCAGATGATGAATTCCGGCAATGTCTGCAGGGGAATCGGAATCAAATCCTTAAATCCCTTTAAGAACAATGGGGGCAGCACCTCGTCGTATGGAATCATCTGATCCGACAAGGGACCTCCGCCTAAGCGTTTGTCATTGGACAGTACGAGGGCGATTTTCTTCGTCAGGCTCTGCACGATGGCATGCATGTTGTGGTGCGCAATCCGCAGTTCATACCCGCGATAGCCTTCGAATAAGCGGTCAATAAACATGAAGGTTCCCAGATAGGATCCCATCCATCGATATTCCCAGAAGCCTTTCAGGCAGGGAATCGGGGCGGAGGCGACCATGACGGTCATGGAGCCGAGGTTTTTCATCCATTGGCCATAGTCATAGAGCGTGTCCCTTATGCCGCGCCATTCCCGGTACTTGGCCACGCCGGTCTTGTCATTATAGCGGCTTCGAAGTCCGCCGATACCGCGTTTGGCCTGCCAGAGCGGGTCGAACCGCTGCAGTTTTTTGTCAATTCTTTGAACCAGTCCGTCTATCATGATCATGCCTTGTCACCTCCCGGGATTTTTTTGATTTCCAGTGCTTCGACGAATGCCTGGAAACGGGTGCGAAGCTGCTCGATGCTTCCTAGCGAGTATTCTTTCTCAATGGTGCAGCACGGAATCCCAATCTCATTGGTGAAAATATTGGAGGCCAAAACCTTTTCATAGCTCCAGAACTCGCAGAATTTCATGTTTTCGTAAATGACACCGTCGGCACCATATTCTTTGGCCAGGCGTCGTATCTCCTCGTGGCGTTGGTCAATCTTGCCGCCGTCCATGAAGCGGGCGCACTGATTCCACTGTAGATAGTGGCGGCAGATCGCGTCGTACGCGCTCTCGCCGTCTTGAATGATGATTTGTTCCCGGCCGGGAAAACTGCCGAAGCAGTAGCGGTCCGCGACTACCATGGCACCGCACATCTCGATGAGCTTCGTGAATTCCGGGTCGTCAATCTCGGAACCGGCCAGGACGACGCGGGCGCGGAACGGGAACTTAGGTTCCGGCTTTCTGTCCTTGAGTTCCTCGAGCGTCTCTTTCAGGTAAGGCAATATCAGCGTGTGCGGGCACACCTGGCTTACGAGTTCAATCACGTGGAATTCATACCCGGTGATGGGCGGGTTGGGGAGCTTGCGGTAATTTCCGATTTCCGTGATGACCTGGCTGATTTCATTATGGAGCCGGACGGCTTCACGCATGGCATCTTCGGAAACGTCAATGCCAAACCGGTCACGCAATTCATTTACCACCTTTAGCTTCAATTGGGATTTGTAGTAATCCAGATTCGTCTTGTCCCCCTTCATGGGCGGGTCGATGATCGTGACGAAGAAACGGTCATTTTTGACGGGCTTTAGCAGGAAGAAATGCTCCTCCATGCG
The DNA here is from genome assembly GCA_949915905.1 of uncultured Lachnospiraceae bacterium. Lineage (GTDB taxonomy): Bacteria > Bacillota > Clostridia > Lachnospirales > Lachnospiraceae > Schaedlerella. The sequence goes on from CATLEQ010000176.1 coordinate 4,131, forward strand.
TTCCATGGCCGCACAGCATTCCGCCCCAAAGAGCGCGTCAAGATAATGATATCCGCCTTCCATGGCACGTTCCAGGATGGCTCGGACATAAGGACAGTTCCGGGTCGTCATGTAGTAGTCGGCGATGTTGGAGAACTTCATGCCGGGAGCCCGCAGGCGGCTGGAAAAACAGCCCGGGAGGTTTAACAGCACTTCCGGGATATAATAGCAATTATACCCGAGTGCGCGTTTGCCGTCCTCCACGGCCTGTGCGACCAGCTCATTGCGGGCATCCCGCAGGAGATTCTCGAAGTAGATGAAATGTTTTAAATCTTTCAAATGTCACACCTCTTTTCTTAGTAAGTTTTGCTTGAGTCAATTATATCATTACTTAAGAAAAGGGTCAACAAATATGTGGTGTTACCAGGTGCGGGAACCCATTTTTTTGAACTCTCCGACCGTTGATACATGTGAGTTCATGCCGCCGTCAACCGTGACGACTTGTCCGGTCATAAACGAGGCTTCGTCAGAGGCGAGATATAACGCCATGTATCCGATGTCGTTCGGGCATCCGTAACGATTTACGCAGTTGTTGTTGAGGAAAATATCCTTCAAGGCCTGTGCCACGTAAGCGTCGTTTTGCGGGGTCACGATCAGGCCCGGACGAATGCAGTTGCAACGGATGTTCTGCTTCCCATATTGCAGCGCGACATCCTTTGTGAGCATGTCGACACCGGCCTTTGCGCATGCATAAGCCGTTCCGCCGAGGTCGCCGCCGCAGGAAGCCATTGAACCGATATTTACGATGGAGCCTCCGTTGTTTTTCTGCATGTAGGGCAGGACGGTTTTAATCATATAAAAGGTTCCGCGCAAATCCGTGTTGAAAATGTCGTCCCACATTTCCATTGTAACCTCGTCGACCCGGCCGTCCGGAAGAGCGACATTGGAGGCGTTGTTAATCAGAATGTCAACTTTTCCGTATTTTTTCACGGTGTCGTCAAACAATTGATTGATGGTTTCCGGCTTGGTCAAATCCAGAAAAAGATACGTGGCCTCCCCGCCGTCCGCCTTGATTTCATCGACAACGGCTTGCCCCTTTTCTTGCCTCCGTCCGCAGACAATCACGCTGGCACCTTCCGAGGCGAATAATTTCGCGGTGCCAAGACCGATGCCGCTGGTAGAACCGGTAACGATTGCAACTTTTCCTTCTAAACGATTACTCATAATTGTAGTCCTCCTATTGAAATTTTGTATGAAATTGATATAATTTTATCAAAGGAAAAATGACCTTACAAGTTACAGTATTGCAATTGGTGTCTCAAAGTAGACAGTTGCATAAAAAATGTCACAAGACAAGGAAGGGTCAAAGACGGAGGAGAAGTAAAATGGTTCGTTCGCGCGCAGAGTATACGAGGGCATTTCTTGAACTGCTCGAGCAAAAGGGGTTTGAAGAAATCACCGTGCAGGAAATTATACGAAAATCGACATACAGCCGTGCCGGCTTCTACCGTTTGTTTTCAGACAAATATGAGTTTGCGCAGACGATTGTAAGGGAAGAGGCCGCCGATTATGCGCAGACATGGGCGGAATGCATGCCCGCGGTGCCAAGAAAGGATCCTCAGGCATATTTGTATCAGGTTTCGTTGATCGTATTAGAGCATATCGATGAAAAGAAAGCATTGTACCGGGCGATTTTGCAGTCTAAAATTCCGGGGGCAAGTCTGGATGTTTTTTGCGATTTGGCAATTGAGAAATTTCGTTCGCTTCCGCTTCTGTCATTGCGGGAAAGTATGAAGAATCTCGACATTGAATTTTGCTTTTATTGCATGACGCATCAATTTATCCGATACGTATGCTACTGGGAAAGTACCGGCTTTTCCAAGACACCGCAGGAGATGGCGGAGCAGATAGCGGCATTGTATGTATGGCTGGAGCCGGGAAAGGTGCTGGAATTATCGTAGGTGAGGCATATTTCCGGCATATTTTCCGTATATTATGAACAAGGCAATTGATACGGGAGTTACGCATATGAGTTTTCTCCTCGCTTTTCTCTTGGGAACACATGTCTATTTTACATGTCGCACGCATTTTATCCAACGCTATTTGCCGCGGGCAATTCGCCTGAGTTTGTTTCCGCAGGCAACGAGTCGGGAGGAAGGGGCAATCTCCCCGTTTTCCGCATTGGCGACGGCATTGGCCGCCACGATTGGCACGGGCAACATCATCGGCGTGTCCACGGCGATTGCCATCGGCGGCCCGGGAGCGGTATTCTGGTGTTGGCTGACCGGTTTCCTGGGAATCGCCACTTGCTATGCGGAGTGTTTTTTGTCCGTGAAATATCGCGTCAGGGACGAGGAGGGGCGTTTCCTTGGCGGTCCGATGTACATATTGGAGCACAGGCTTCAACAAAAAGGGGCGGCAATTCTTTTTTCCTTGGCGGTCGTCCTTGTGTCACTGGGGATGGGATGCGGCGTGCAGGCCTCGTCGATTACGACGGCGGTGACGGAGCAGGCAAATGTTTCGGCGGGCGGAATCGGACTGGTTCTGGCGGTGTTGACGGGGGCGGTGATTCTCGGCGGGGCGAAACAAATTTCCAGATTTTGCACATGGCTGGTTCCGCTCATGAGCGTATTTTATTTTGGCGGATGTCTGCTGCTCATCTGGTTGAATCGTGCATTTTTAATGGAAACGCTGACCGTTATCATACGGAGTGCATTTTTTTCAAAATCTGTTTTGGGCGGGTGCGCGGGGACGGCCGTGACACAGGCGATGCGCATCGGTGTTTCACGCGGGCTGTTCACGAACGAGGCCGGACTCGGTTCGATTCCCATGGCGGCGGCCTCCTCAAAGGAGCAAAGCGCGTTTAGGCAGGCACTTGTCTCCATGACGGGGCCGTTCTGGGACACGGTGGTGATGTGCGCGATTACCGGAATCGCGCTGGTGAGCTGCATGGTAAGGCAAAATAATATTTACGCGAATATAGCGGGGGAGCGGTGGTGTTTCGTCGCGTTTTCGCAGTTGCCGTTTGGCGGGGACAAAATCTTGTCGATTTCCCTGGTTCTGTTCGCGTTCGCGACCATCGTCGGCTGGAATTATTACGGGACTTGCGCCGTGCGGTATCTGGCGGGAGAAAAAGGAATTTTGCCGTATCAGGTTTTTTATATTGCCGCCGTATTTTTCGGGGCGACGGTGTCGGCCGACTTTATCTGGGGGCTGTCGGACTTTTTCAACCTCGCGATGGCGGTGCCGAAC
>CATLEQ010000177.1 GCA_949915905.1 uncultured Lachnospiraceae bacterium
CATCTTCAAACTCTGCAAAAATATCCGCCACCTCTGGACATTGTGTCCAGAAGTCTGTTAAGTAATGCCCTTTTCTGCCCACCCTCCGCCATACATATCATACTGTACTTCCTGCTGGTAGTAATGGCTCATGGTTGAGGGGGCATTGTAAAGCGCCGTAATCAGGTATGCCCGGATATTGGTAATCTTTGTAACGGTTTCCCTCATGCAGCTCATGACATACTCCACATGGCCGCTGTTCAGTTTCAGAAAACGGGATTTTACAAGCTCATAAGGGTACTCCTCCCCATTGATGCGGATTGACCTGCGCTTCACGCAGACCACATCACAGACGGTTTCGTAAATTTCCTCATACAGTTCCTTATCCCCATGCTGGTCATATTCCATGTGGTACTCATATTCCAGGTTATCACGGATTAACGCCATATATGCGCTTGTTTCATCTATCACATCAATCCTATCATCTTTTCCATGCATTTCTGAACTCTCCGCATTTCCCACAGATTGATTGATAGGATTGGTATAACTCATATTAGTATGATTCTGCTTGTTATAGTTAGTATTGTTATAATTAGGGGCAAATTCTTTTACTTCTTGAAGTCCAGTTTCTTTACTTCCGGAAGTAAAATTCTTTTCCCTCTTGAAGTCAGATTCCTTTACTTCTTGAAGTTCAGTTTCTTTACTTCCAGAAGTCAAATTCTTTTCCTTCTTGAAGTAAAGATTTTTTACTTCTGTGGAAACATCAGTATTTGCAGGCTTTTCTACACTCTCATTTTCCGGCACAGAAGCAAAATTTTTCACATAGATTATATCAGGTTTCCCAAGCCCCCTGCGTTTTTTCTCTATCAGCCCAATCCCATTATCTGCATCCAGCTCCTTAATGACCTTTATGCAGGTAGGTTTGGAGCATCCTAAATCTTCCATGATGTTCTCCACAGCATAGATAATATATGCCCGGTTTTCATCGTCTAGCCATCCATTTTTCATAGACAGCGACATTCTGTCAAGCATCAGCCCATACAGGAGCTTAGCATCGCTGCTAAGCCCCTTGAAACGCTCGTCTTTTATCAGCAGGCGGGGAACACGGTAAAAAGAAAACTGCTCTGCTTCAACGCCATAGTAATAATCAAATTTCAATGGCTCGCCCATTTTACCGCCTCCTTTACTGCTTACTCTGCCATTCCTCCAAAAGCTGGATAATGATACCCTCTATATCGTCATTGGAATAGTCTTCCGAAAAATACCTGCTAATCTTATCGCCTTTTATCGTTACTTTTCGCTCTTTTGGCTTTTCCTCCGACAGTATCAGCCTGACCATCGCCAATGTCAGCTCTCCGCTTTTCCCATACTCCTTCAGTTTTGACGATTGGGAAGCGTTCATTGCCGCCCCCGTTTCCTCAAGGATAACCAATACCCACTGCTGTGCTTCTTCGGTCAGGAAAGAAATATCCACTCCCTGGGCTATCCCTATCTTTTTCTTATCCACCATGTCAAGCAGCTCATCAGAAAGCCTTGCAAGCCACACATACCTCTGCACCGTCTTTCCGCTCTCCCCGGCAGCTTCCCCCACTTCGTCAAGGGTGCTGCCGCCTTTGCTTCCCTGGTGTTTCATTGCTTCGTACTTCATGGCGTAAGCCTTTGCTTTTTCGCTCGGTAAGATGTCCTCCCGCTGGATATTGGAATCCACCATGATTATCGTGGCTTCATCATCCGTATAATTCCTGACAATGACGGGCATCGTGTCTAACCCTGCCCTTTCAGAACCCCGTTTCCTCCGGTGTCCGGCTATGATTTCATAGCCGCCCCCTGTCCTCGGTCTTACAATTCCGGGTACAAGCACGCCATATTTCCCGATGCTCTCCGTGGTTTCCTCCATCTTTTCATCATCAAGGACACGGAAAGGGTGTCCTTTGAATGTATGTAAATCCGTCAGCTTTGCATGGATAATCTGTTCCCCCGACGTGTTTTCCGCCCCGCCAAATAAATCATCAAAGCTGTTCAATTTGACTTTTGATGCACTTCCCGCCTTACTGCCCATTACCAAGCACCTCCTTTGTCAAGGACTGGTATGCGCCCGCAACCCTGCCTTTCGGGTCATGCTCGTAAATGCTGACACCCTCTGCGGACGTTTCTGCAGCCCGTACCGACATCGGTATGCTGTTCTCAAATATCCGTACTCTGCTTCCGTAAGTTTCGATAAGCAATGCTGTAATATCCCTTGCGTAATTGGTACGGTTGTCCACCATTGTCAACAGAATGCCCTCAATCTCCAGTTTGGGATTGATCTGCCGCTTTACCTTGCCTATGGTCTTAATAAGCTGTTCCAAGCCTTTCACGGGCAGATATGCCGCCTGCACCGGAATGAGTATGCTGTCGGCACAGGCAAAGGCATTTATAGTAATCATGCCAAGTGAGGGCATACAGTCAATCAAAATATAATCGTACCTCTCCTTTACCCTTTCCACATAAGAGCGGAGCATGATCTCCCGGCTCATCACGTTCACAAGGGAAACCTCCATGCCAGACAGCTCAATGTTCCCCGGCATCAGGTCAATGCCCTCGTCATGCTTTAAGATGCCGTAATCCGGCTCTATTTCTTCATCGTTGATAACCTTTTCCAGTACGTTCGCCAGAGTGACCTCCAGCTTGTCCGGCTCCGTGAATCCAAGGCTTGCGGTCAGGCTCCCCTGTGCGTCCGCATCAATTACCAAAACTTTCTTTCCCTGTTTTGCCAGCCCGATTCCTAAGCTGCTTGTTGTGGTGGTCTTGCCCACTCCGCCTTTCTGGTTTGCGATTGCTATAATTTTACACATGGTTTTATTATTCCTCCGTATTAGTTAGATTTTTCTTTGATGTTTGCTTTCTCTACTTCCACATAAGCCCGGTAATATCTGTTTGTACCTTTATTCCGGTACAGCTCCGAAACTTCCGTCACAGCCACTTTGGGCTGTCTTTTCAGAATCTTCTCAAACCATTTAATATCATTCTTCGTTCCCATCAGTCGAATTTTCAGCACGTTTCTTCTCCATTTCTGCAAGGATCTCCTCAATGGACTTCTGCTTTTGGCAGTATTCCGGATAACGGAGCTTAATGCCCTGCCAGAAGTACATCGCATAGCCGCAGCAGAAAATGTCACTCACCGAATACTCCCGGCACTCTCTTATCTGCTCATCCTTGCGCTTATAATCGTCAACACTCGGCGTTCCGTCTGTGTAAAGGTTAAAGGCAAGCCTTACCACACGGACACTGCCGCTTGTCTGCCAGCCTTGATGCAGGCACTCCGGCTTGATGAATCCTGACTTCATATCGTAGATCTGGCTGAAATGATACCTTGTATCCTCTGAAATACCGAGAATGTAGATCAAAGCCTTGTGATAGCAGTCCTGATACCTCGCCTGTTCCAATTTCTCATAATAAAACTTCTCATGTTCCTCGTTTGCAAAAACCATGTGTGTGTTGTTGGCGCTCTGCGCCTCTGCTCTTAACGCTGTGTTGTTCATCCCGTGAACCTCCTTTTCATTTAATAAAATGACTATTACCAAATGTGTATTTTAATTTGTTGGACTAGCCTGACCTTACAATTTCTTCATAAAAGGCTAAATCCTGCTTGAAAGGCGAAAAAAAGAGCGTTTCGATTATTTCCGAAACGCTCCTCAGGAATCTGTGGATTTACACTGATTTTGTTGGACTTCGAGATGAAAAATGCATTATAGCGTATTATGATGTACCAACGCAAAAAATTTTGTTGGACATTTGTTGGACTTTTGGTATCTTTGTTGTACCCCAAATCCGCATCATACTCAACATTTTTTACTTAAATTTTGAATTGTTAATCTTCTAATAACACACGTTTTCTTTCTATCATTTCCCCGATTCTCTCGATATATTGGGAAACATCCTTGACGTTCTCACTCCGCTCAATGCGTCCGTCCGGATACACCCTTTTCGATACGCTCCCAGCACCGCAGGCGACTATGGTCTGTTTTTCCTCCATGATAAGTATATTATAAATTCCCGCTTTGTCGAGCTTCGCGTAGCCAACATTTTCAAAATTTCCGGCAATGTTCTTCTGTCGGTACAAGTAATACGGCAAAAGCCCCATGCGCGAGGCGGACATCGCCCCCGCCTCCACCATCGCCTCGATTTCGCTTTGCAGTCCTGCATCCGGAATGCTTTCCCCTTGCACGCCCGTATCATGCAGCTTCCCATTCTGCACGCCCGCGTCCCGTGCCCCCTCCTGCCGCCTGGCATGGCCAAAATTCCGTTTTTCCTGCCCCATGCGTGCCGCGCGCTTGATGGCCAATGAATGAACCGTCAAACTGTCCGGCCTAAGTTCCTCCACTTGGCGCAAGGTATCGCGCACATCCTCCGCCCTTTCGCCTGGAAGTCCGACAATCAGATCCATGTTGACATTGTCAAACCCTTGTCCCCTTGCCAACTGAAAGCTTTCCACCACTTCCTGCACGGTATGCCGCCTGCCAACCAAATCGAGCGTTTTTTGCTGCATCGTCTGCGGATTGATGGAAATGCGGCTCACCGGGTGCGAACGAAGCACTTCTAATTTTTCCCGCGTGATGCTGTCCGGCCGCCCCGCCTCCACGGTATATTCGAGAAGGCTCCCCGCCCCCATGTGACGGGGCAAACGCATCGTCAATATGACACAACAATCGCTCCAACTGCCCCGGTTCCAACGTAGTCGGAGTTCCACCGCCAATATAAATCGTGTTCAGCTTCTGTCCCCTCATTTGCACGGCAACCACCGCCAGTTCCTTACACAGCGCGTCCAAATACGCATCCATTTGCCCTTTCCATAAATCAACGGACAACGAGCCAAAGGAACAATAGGAACAAATGCTCGGACAAAACGGGATTCCCACGTACAAGCTGAACCCCTGATGTATATCCAGGGGCGCAAGCAACGCCTTCTCCCTCTCCGCGATTTCCACCGCCAGTTTAGCTTTTGGCGGCGCAACGGCATAATCTCTCTGCAACACGTCCACTGCACGCTCTTCGCTTCGTTCCCGCGCGACAATCTGCATCGCCAGCTTTGTCGGCCGCACGCCCGTGAGCATCCCCCAGGCCAGTTCCTTCCCCGTCATTTCCGACAAAAAATGATAGACGAGACGCGTCACCTCCCGCTTTTTCGCCTGCATCCCTGCGCGCCCTCGCACATCGGCGGGCAAAACACAAAAACAAGAACCCCCGTCCAATTCCAGCTTTACAAGAGGTTCCTGCCCCGCGTCCACATATTGTTCGATCTCCGCTTCCGGGAAAAAAGCCTTCACCATGTGATATACATTATAAGTAAATACCGTTTCTTTACAACTGATTTTCATTTCCCACTCTCTTTACACAAACGGATTATTCGCCTTTTCATATCCAATCGTCGTCTCTTCCATATGGCCCGGACAAACCCTCGTCTCATCCGGCAGCACCAAGAGCTTTTCCCGGATGGAACGCACTAGCGTCCCGCCGCTTCCGGTCGGCAAATCGGTGCGCCCCACCGAAGCACAAAACAAAGTGTCCCCGCTAAACAATACGTGTCCGTCCTCCCAATAATAACAGCAACCGCCGATCGTGTGCCCCGGCGTGTACAGCACCTTTAACGTGATTTCTGCCAGTTCCAACGTCTGCCCGTCCTGCAAATACACGGCATCTGAATACGTATAGCCCGCCCCGTACATCGCCGACGCGTTAACCGACGCGTCGTTTAACAACACGGACTCCTCCTGATGGGCATAGACCGGCACGCCAAATTCCTTCACCAAGCTGTCAATTCCCATGATATGGTCAAAGTGCCCGTGCGTCAAAAGAATCGCCTTCAAGCAAAGGTCATGCTCCTTGATATAAGACACCAACCGCGGTGAATCCGCGGCGGCATCTACCAAAAAACACTCCTTCGTCTCCTCGTTGCTCACCAGATAGCAGTTGGTTCCAATCATTCCTATCACGAACGTCTCTATCTTCATCATCCCGCCGTCCTTTCAATCTCCATCACGCCGTCCAACTGACGCATCTTCTCAATCACGCGGGTCAGCTGCTCACGGCTGCTGACGATAAATCCCATGTCAATCGTGGCCGTCCCCTTCTTGCTGGTGCGAATGTTCATCGACTTCACATCAATCTTCGCCTCCGCCAACAGCCTACTGATTTCCATCAAAAGCCCCCTGCGGTCATCGGCGTACATCTTAAGTTCGGCCAGGTACTCCCCGCCTTTATCGTTGACCGCGCTTTCCTCCCACTCGGCATCAATCAGCCTCCCGCGCTCGGTTTCCGTCAAATGAAGCATGTTGACACAATCCGTCCGATGAATCGACATTCCCCGGCCGCGCGTCACGAACCCGACAATCTCGTCCCCCGGTACCGGGCTGCAACATTTGGAAAACCGTACCGCGATGTCGTCAATTCCCTTCACCACGATGCCACTGTGGGATTTAGCAATGTGAACCTTCTGGCTGTTCGTCCGGGACAAGGTTTCCAAAATCGTCTCGTCGGTAATCTCCTTCTTGTGCTCCTTCTCATATTCCTCCAAGAGCCGGTTGACGACCTGGCCTTCCTTCAAGCCCCCGTGCCCAACCGCGGCCAGCACGGAATCCCAATCCCGAAAACCATACTTTTTCTGTACGGTCTGCAAATACTTCGGCTTGCTAATCTCCGTCGCCTCGATGGATTTTGCCCGGCAGTACGCGTAAATCAGTTCCCGTCCGCGGACAATGTTTTCCTCTTTAAATTCCTTTTTGAACCATTGGTTAATCTTGTTCTTCGCCTGCGTGCTCTTGGCAATGGCAAGCCAGTCACGGCTCGGCCCCCTGGAATTTTGCGAAGTAAGAATCTCGATACGGTCTCCATTTTGAATCTTATAATCAATCGGAACCAGCTTCCCGTTGACCCTCGCCCCGACCATCTTATTTCCCACCGCGCTGTGAATCGCATAGGCAAAGTCCACCGTCGTGGAACCGTTCGGCAGGTTCTTGACATCTCCGTTCGGCGTGAAGCAATACACGTCCTCCGCAAACAAGTCCAGGTCGCCTTTCAGCAGATTTAGAAACTCCCGGTTGTCCGACATGTCCCGCTGCCACTCCAAAATCTGGCGCAGCCAGCTTAGCTTTTCTTCTTCCTGTGCCTTGATGCTCTTGGTGGCATCCTTGCCTTCTTTGTACTTCCAGTGTGCGGCAATACCATACTCCGCCGTCTTGTGCATCTCCTCCGTACGAATCTGAATCTCGAACGGCTGCCCCGAAGGCCCCATCAACGTCGTGTGCAGTGACTGGTACATATTGGTCTTCGGCATCGCGATATAATCCTTGAAACGCCCCGGAATCGGCGTGTACATCTCATGAATCACTCCAAG
>CATLEQ010000178.1 GCA_949915905.1 uncultured Lachnospiraceae bacterium
CCTTCCGGGAATTTATTCTTTGTCCCCGTATACGTTGGAAGAAGTAGTGGCAAGAAATTATCTGATCAATGAGAGGCCGGACGCGATACTCAATATTGTCGACGGCACGAACATTGAGCGAAATCTCTATTTGTCCACGCAGCTTTTGGAATTGGGGATTCCCATGGTCATTGCCGTCAACATGATGGATGTCGTGAGAAAGAACGGCGACCAGATACACACGGATGTGCTGGCGAAGAAGCTGGGGTGTGAGGTCGTGGAGATTTCCGCATTGAAAGGCGATGGCGTGATGGAGGCGGCACAAAAGGCGGTGCGCGCCGCGAACGCGAAAAGAATGCCGAACCGGGTTCACAAGTTTGCCGCGGAGGTGGAAGATGCAATTGCGAACGTGGAAATTAAGCTTGGAAATCGGGTAAGGGAAGAGCAGAAGCGGTTTTTTGCCATCAAGCTTTTGGAGCGTGATGACAAGATTGCGGTTTTGATGGATAACAATGTACCCGACGTGGCGGCGGAAATTGCCGGTTTGGAGGAAACATTGGATGACGACACGGAAAGCATCATTACCAATGAGCGGTACGTATACATTTCTTCCATTATCAAGGAGTGCGTGACCAAGGCACAGACCGGTGAGAAAATGACGCTGTCAGACAAGATAGACAAAATTGTGACGCACCGTATCCTGGCATTGCCGATTTTTGCGGTTGTCATGTGGGTGGTATATTATATTTCCGTGACCACGATAGGCGGCATCGTGACGGATTGGACGAACGACGTGTTGTTCGGTGAAATCATTCCTCCGGCGGTGGAAGGATTTTTGACGTCCATCCATTGTGCCGATTGGCTTTCGAGCTTGATTTTGGACGGCATCATTGCCGGCGTGGGCGCGGTGCTTGGTTTCGTGCCGCAGATGCTGGTACTGTTTTTGTTCCTGGCATTTTTGGAAGGCTGCGGATACATGGCGCGCGTGGCGTTTATCATGGATCGTATTTTCCGCAAATTCGGCTTGTCTGGAAAATCTTTCATCCCGATGCTGATTGGTACGGGCTGCGGAGTACCGGCCGTCATGGCATCCCGTACGATTGAGAATGACCGTGACCGCAAGATGACCGTCATGACGACGACGTTCATTCCTTGCAGCGCGAAGCTGCCGATTATCGGACTGATTGCGGGAGCCTTGTTCCATGAGGCCTCCTGGGTGGCACCAAGCGCGTACTTTGTAGGAATGGCTGCAATTATTTGCTCCGGCATCATTTTGAAAAAGACGAAAATGTTTGCGGGCGACCCTGCACCGTTCGTCATGGAACTTCCGGCATACCATCTCCCGACCGTGGGAAGCGTGCTTCGCAGCATGTGGGAGCGCGGCTGGTCGTTCATCAAAAAGGCGGGAACGATTATCTTGTTGTCCACCATCGTGTTGTGGTTCTTGATGTCGTATGGATTTGGCGCGGAAGGATTTGGCGCGGTAGAGTTGGATGAAAGCTTGTTGGCGACAATCGGCGGCGTGCTGGCACCAATCTTTGCACCGCTTGGATGGGGAGACTGGAAGATGTCAGTTGCAGCGGTGACGGGACTCATTGCAAAGGAAAACGTGGTAGGCACGTTTGGAATTTTGTATGGATTTGCCGAGGTGGCAGAAAACGGAGACGAAATCTGGGGTGCCTTGGCTGGCAGCATGACACAGGCGGCGGCTTATTCCTTCCTGGTATTTAACCTGCTTTGCGCACCGTGCTTTGCGGCCATCGGGGCGATTAAGCGGGAGATGAACAGTGCGAAATGGACATGGTTTGCCATTGGCTGGCAGACGGTTCTGGCCTGGCTTACATCGTTTTGCATTTACCAGATTGGCACGTTGCTTGCCGGAGGCGGATTTGGCATCGGCGTGATTGTATCGGTGCTCGTGATTGCCGGATTCATTTACCTGCTCGTGCGTCCCTATAAGGAAAGTACGACCTTGAAATTTACGGGGACGGCGCGTGCCGCACGGCCGGCAAAGTAACCGATGGGTTGTAATTTGGCTCGCGTGACGCGGGGGTGGATTGTAATTCTGATGGAATGCAGGCCTTGAAAAGGAAGAGGAAAACTGTTACAATCAAGTAGACAAAGTGATAGAATGGAGGCAGTGAAAGATGGGAACATGGATTGTTGGTTTGGCATTGGCCGCGATTGTCGTTCTGGTCGTCCGGTCGATGATTCGGGATAAGAAGAACGGGAAATCCATCCAGTGCGGCGGGGACTGCAAATATTGCGGGGGTCATTGCCATGCGAACCGGGAAAATGGGTAAGGATGGAAAAATGTAGCTGCTGAAAAGAGATAAACGGGCACGTCGATTTTTTCGACGCGCCCGTAATTTGTATTGACGCAGTTCTGACCGCTTGGTACAATATACTTAAATACTTATTTGAGATAAAAGGAGAGGCAGAAAATTGATAAGCGATAAGAAAAGTATATCAAATATACAACGAACGGGAATTTTAATCACATTGCTTGCGGCGGCGTTTATAACGTCGATGTCCACCACGGTGACGGGGAACATGATACCGAATTTTATGGATTTTTTCGGGGTGTCGTCCAATCTTGCCCAGTGGCTTACGAGCGGTGCCACCCTGATTTCGGGAATCACGATACCAATAACGGCGTTTTTAATCAAGAGAGTACCGAACAAGGTATATTTCTTTTTCGCGATGACCGCGTTTACGGCCGGCTCTCTGGCGGCCGTTTTATCTGTAAACTTTCCCATGTTGCTTGTCAGCAGGTTGTTCCAGGCCGTCGGCTGCGGCATGCTTTTGTCATTTGCGCAGATTGTTCTGCTGAAGCTGTATCCGAAGGAAAAGCATGGGACGATCATGGGCGCATATTCCATGGCGGCCATGGTATCCTCGGTCGTAGGGCCTACATATGCGGGGCTTATTCTGGATTCGTTTGGATGGAAAGGGGTCTTCGCGTCACTGTTTATTTTGGGAATCATGATTATCGTTGGCGGTATCTTGTTTATGAAAAATATTACGGACAAGGAAAGCGCGGAGCTGAATGTTTTGTATGTATCGCTTTCCTCGTTTGGATTTGCGGCATTCCTGATTGGTGTGAGCAATATAAGCGGCGGTCTTTTTTCCCTCAAGGGTGGCGTGATGATATTGGCCGGACTTTTGCTTCTTGGCATTTTTGTGGTTTTGCAGTTGAAGTCTGAAAAGCCCATGCTGAATTTGCATGTATTTGGGAATTCGGGGTTTCGGATAGCCGTCATATTAAACTTGTGCATGTATCTTATCGCCATGGGAAACGCGATGATAATGCCTATTTTTGCCAAATCAATCAGGGGCTTTTCCGATACCTCGTACGGACTTGCCACGATTGTGGGCTCGGTTTTATCCGTAATTGCAACGCTTTCCGCTGGCAAACTGTATGATAAAGTCGGGATTAAACCGATGTTTCTTGTGGGAACGAGTTTGTTCGCGGTGTTTTCGGTAATGGGATTCCTATTTTCGCCGAATACGTCAATTATCTATATAGCCGTTGCATTTGCGTTACAGGCCATTGCAATGTCAACCTTGAATTCGCCGGCAACCGCAATGGCTCTGAGCGGGCTTGACGGCAGACAGCGGGTTGACGGCAGTGCAATCTTTAACACGCTGCGGCAGATTTCGAGCTCGCTCGCCTCCACGCTTTCTGTGTTGATTTACACGTTGCTAGCGGCAATATGGCCGCCGTTCACGGCGTGTACGTATATTTCGGACTTGTAACGATAGCTATCGTTGTCGCGGTAATTTTATACCTGAGAGCCGAAAGGAAAGATTGATATTTTACGGCTTTTATGGTAGAGTGAGATTGTATAAAATATAAGTATTTGTTTTGTTGAAAGCATGATGTCCCATTGCTTGCGGTGGGGTATTGATTTGATAAAGGAAAGGGCTTTGGCATGGATTTTAAGGTTGGTGTTGGTAAATCGGACTTTGCAGACTTGCGTAATTCGAATAATTATTATGTGGACAAAACGGAAATCCTACATGAACTCGTAAATGATACGGATAACGAAGTCACGTTGTTTACCAGGCCGCGCCGATTTGGCAAGACCCTGATGATGAGCATGTTGGAGAACTTTTTTGATATAAAAAAGGATAGTCGGGCACTTTTCGAAGGACTTGAGATTATGAAATATCAAAGGTTTTGCGATGAGTGGATGAATCAATATCCGGTGCTTTTTATTTCCTTTAAGGATATCGAGGCGGAGAATTTTAGTGGCGCATATGATATGTTAAAGGTTCGGTTGGCGGATGTTTGCAAAGAGTACCCTGAGTTGTTGGAGCATGAATCGGTTGACGAGGATGATAAGAATGTCTTTTTAAGATTGAAGTCACAGGATGGAACTTTGGGTGATGTCAAAAATTCTCTGAAGACGATTATGCGCATGATGCATACCATTTATGGGAAGAAAGTGATTCTTCTCATGGATGAATATGATGTTCCGCTGGCAAAGGCGAGTGAGAATGATACGATGGGAAATTCGTTTTATTCCTCCATGCTTGATACGATCGGGGGCATCATGGGGACGACGTTAAAAGACAATGAATATTTGAAGTTCGCCGTCATCACGGGATGCCTACGTATTGCGAAAGAAAGTATTTTCACGGGTACGAATAATTTTTCGTCTTATTCTGTGTTAGATGAGGACTTTTCAGAATATTTTGGCTTCTCGGAGTGTGAAGTGGCGAAGCTTTTATCTGCCGCTGGCAGGGAGGAGAAGGCTGACATCATAAAGGAATGGTATGACGGTTACGTTTTTGGAAATCGTTTTCTCTATTGTCCGTGGGATGTGATGAATTATGTATCTGCCTTGAAGAAAAGAGAAAATGCCAGGCCTAAGAATTATTGGAAAAATACCAGTCATAACGGGATTCTTTTGACATTTGTAAAAAGAACGGATTTCAAGGTGAAAAGTAAATTTGAAACATTGTTAAATGGCGGAACCATCGTTCAGACAATTTCCGATGAATTGACCTATGACACACTTCATTCCTCCGAAGATAATTTGTGGAGCGTGATTTTGATGACGGGATATCTTACGAAAGCGGATGCGGGCGAAGAAGGAGAGACGGTGAGCCTTAAGATACCGAACAAGGAAATTGCATCCATTTTTGAAGACACGGTCGTGGCGTATTTCAAGAACACGATTGACAGGGGGGCGCAGAACTCCATGATGGAAGCACTTTGGAACGGCGACGAACAAACCGCGAGCAAGGTCATATCGGATCTTTTGTGGAAAACAATCAGTTATCATGATTATCATGAGGACTATTATCATGCGTTTCTTGCCGGGGCGTTCGTGGGACTCGGGTACGAGGTGGAATCGAACAAGGAAAAAGGGCTTGGCAGACCGGACATTTTACTAAAGGATGATGACAACCGCAAGGTGATTATCATAGAAGCCAAGAAATCGAAAAAGGAGTCAGACATGGATGCCGACTGTGATGAGGCGATAAATCAGATTATCACGGGGAAGTATGCAGAAGGACTATACGGTTACAAGCAGGTACATTGTTATGGTGTCTCTTTCTATCAGAAGCAGGCGAAAGTGAAAAAAATGTAAAGAACAAATAAGCCAACTGACGATTTATAAATCACCAGTTGGCTTATATTAATGCATGCCACAGAAACCGAACGACGGCTTACAGCTTCAGTCCTTTCAACAAGTCGCCCAGACTGGTGCTGATTTTTTCCGCTTTCGGAATCACGACCTTCTCCACCGGGGCTTCTTCCGGTTTTTCTTCCAATGCCTTCATGCTCAGGCTGATTTTTCCGTCCTTGATGGCGATGACCTTCACCTTTACATTGTCACCGACCTTTAACACGTCGGACGGCTGGTTTACGCGCTTGGTGGAAATCTGTGACACATGTACAAGGCCGGACAGATCATCTTCTAACTTGATGAACGCGCCGTAGTTCTGCAAAGTCTCCACGACACCTTCCATCACGGTGCCGACCTTCACGCTGTTAATTTTTTCCTTGCGCGCCTGTCTTTCCTTCGCCTTTAAAATGTCGCGGGCGGAGAGAATCAGACGATTCTTTGCCTGGTCAATGTCAATGACCTGCACTTCGATGTCTTTCAAAAGATAAGTTTCCAAATCTTCGATGTAGGATAGAGAAAGCTTGGAGGCCGGGATAAATCCGCGCAAGCCCTCTACCATGGCAATCACGCCGCCGTTTACCACTCCCTCGACCTTGACGGGAAGGATGGTTTTTTCATTCATATACTCGGTCACCCGGTTCCACGGATTGGCATCGTCAAAGTGATCCTCATAATCTGTCATGCTTTCTGCAGGTTCTGCACTTGCCTCATCCTTTTCTACGACCGGTTGCTCTGTACTTTCTACGACGGCCGCCTCTTGTGCGGGAGCCTCTTCTTGAGCCGGAGAATCTGCCGCCTTGCAAACCTCTGCCTCCTCTTCTGTGGAAACCGGGGTTTCCGTGGTAGTTGTTACTTCTTCCATTTTCATTTCTTCGCTCATACCTTACACCTCTGACATTCTTCTTTCTGTTTTTGCGCACCGGCACCAACCGGATGAACCGAAAATGCCAGCCTGCGCGGGCGGGACAGACGGTCTTTGGAAAATTTTGCCCGTCTGGCTAAGCCCTTTCCGAACATTATAACATCAATGCAGGAAAAAAACAATGAAAAAAAACTAATCATTCAATTCTTCATACATACGTTTTTTTACTTCGCCCTTTACCGGATAGAATTTTAAAATAACGGATGCAATGATGTTCAAAGCCGCCGGTGCGAGTGAGAGTACGATTACGAACCAGATAATCATGGACGGAATCGCTGCCAAATCTCCAATATAAGTGTCGGTCACGGAATCCACCTTGTAACCGATGGCAATCAATATTACGCCGACCAGCGCGGAGGAGAGGGCGCTTTGTGCCTTGCTCAGGAAATTGCTGACGGCCTGGCAGAGGCCGCTTACTTCCTTTTTCGTCTTCCACATGCCGTAGTCCATCGTTTCCGAGTCGAGAACTCCGCCCGGAACGAATCCAAGTCCCATCGTAAACATGACGATGAAGAGCAGGATGAAGAATACGGTCGGCGACAAGATTCCCAGTATGTAGCACAAGAACATGGCGATTTCGGCAACCGCACAGGACATCATGGAAAAGATGGAAAAATCAACCGGCTCTTTAAAAAACTTTTTCATCATCCACGGGGAAACAATGGCCGCCAGCATGAAGGGCAGCATTTGCATCGCCCCCATGATCATCGTGTAGGTGGCAAATTTTTGCGAATCTACCGTACCGGTCGTCAAATCCGCACAGTATGCCCATTTGATGTAATAGGTCGTGGTGGCAAAAACCAATG
>CATLEQ010000179.1 GCA_949915905.1 uncultured Lachnospiraceae bacterium
AAGGCTTTCACCGTTTTGGCGACCAAGGCCTTTATGTCTTCCGTCTTGCCGCAGTCGGTCTTTATAAAGATCGCTTCGCCCCCGTTTTCCACGATTGACCCGGCAACGGCCTCGCCTTGCTCCGCACTTCTGGCGGCACACACGACCTTCATGCCATGTTTTCCGAAAATTTTGGCGATGGCCTCGCCGATTCCCCGCGTCGCGCCAGTGACGATCACGACCTTACCCTTTACACTTGAAAAATCCATAGGTTGCTCCTTTCGCATGAAATCGTCCGCCTCGGCATCATGCTCGCGGCGGGCTGGCAGGCGGCCTTGGAACCGTGCCGAGGGGACGAATTATTTTGGTTGCATCCGTATATTAATTCTTTACAAGCGGACGGACAAGTGATAAAATCGAAAATATGTTAGGTAACTTTACAAATTATAGATATTGTAAAGATGAAAAAAACGGAGTGTATTCGCGCGCGGCAATGAGGTTATGAGCAAGTAGCAAAGGAGATTGCGAATATCCGCTTGACAATGCAGGTGCCAAGTCAGGAAAGGAGTGAGAATGTGAACGAGGACATACGTGGCCGGGTCACGAAGAAGATGTTGAAGGAGTCGTTACATGCATTGATGAAGCGCAAGCCCTTAAGTAAAATCACGGTGCGGGAAATCTGTGAAAAAACCAGGGTGTCGAGGCCGACTTTTTATGCACATTACCATGACGTGTACGCGTTGGTGACGGATTATGAATGGGAAAAACTGATGGAACTGGGGTTGGAGGATTACGTGAGTGAGCCGGCAGAACCGTTTTCCATGCATTCGATAGGTGAAAAGGTCATGCTGGCACTCATAAGGCATGTGGATAAAAATGATGATATTTACAAGAATTTTTTTGAGGGAGGCAACAACCATTATCTGGAAATCGCGTTGAGGGATATTTTGAAGAGGGTGGTGGAGAGTCCCGTGGCGGGCAAGTTCTGGCGTACGCCCGTCGAGGCAGGATGCTTTGTCTCTTATCATTGTGCCGGAATTCTCAATGCACTGCAGAACTGGATGAAAATGGGCGCGGAGAAGAAATGCAGCGCGGAAGAATATGCCAGAATAGTCGGCAGGTTCATGGAAGTGGGCGTAGATTCGCGGATACCGTCGTCATACGTAACTGAAAACGGTGCGTAACGGAGCTTGCGGAATGAGGAGAAACATTGAAAACGAAAGAAAGTGTAAAAATAGGAGAGGTGGGCAATATGGAAGAAAGAAAGGTAAGGATTGTGTCAGACAGTACGTGCGACTTGTCGGACGAGTTGTTGGAACGATATGGCATCACGCTGGCACCGCTGTGCATCGTGCTGGACGATGAAAGCTATTTGGATCGCGAGGAGTTGAGCCCGGCACAGATTTTCGCATGGGCTGACGAACATAAGAAAACCCCGAAGACGGCGGCGGTTCCGTTTGAAAAACTGCAGGAGGTCATAACCCCGTTCATGGCGGCGGGTGAGGATGTCATTTTCTTTGGCATTTCCGAGGACATGAGCTCGACGTGCAACGTGGCCAGACTGGTAGGCGAGGAGTTTGACACGGGGCGGCTGTTCGTGATAGATTCGCGGAACTTGTCCACCGGCATCGGGCTACAGGTCATTCGCGCGGCGGAACTAGCGGGGCAGGGAAAGACGGCGGAAGAAATCGTGAAAGAAATCGAGGACGCGAGGCCGCTGGTGCGGGCAAGCTTCGTGGTTGACACGCTGACCTACCTCGCACGGGGCGGACGTTGCAGCGGAGCCACGGCGTTGCTGGCCAACACGTTGAAGCTTCACCCTTGTATCAAGGTCATCGATGGCAAGATGGAAGTGGGTAAGAAATACCGGGGGCGTTTGGGTCACGCGTTGAAAAATTATGTGAAGGATTTGGAAGAGGAGCTGCGTGCGGCGGATGGAAAGCGAGTGTTTATCACGCATTCTGGCGTGGACGGGGAAATCGTGGACGCGGTGAGGGCGTATTTGAAATCCCTCGGGCGGTTCGAGGAGATTTTGGAGACGCGGGCCGGCGGCGTGATTTCGAGCCATTGCGGACCCGGGACACTGGGAGTGCTGTATTACATGGAGTCGGGGGAATAAGGCGCATGAAGGGCGTAGAAAAATAGTTACGAAATATTTAATATTTCGTAAACATGTTGTTAGCAATTTTATCACATCCCCTTTTTATGATGGTTTTGTTAAATGAAAATAGCGAGGAGGAAACCATCATGGGAGAAACGAGTGGAACGAAGGAAAGAAACAAGTCGGGTAAAAAGGTGTGCGTCATCACCGGGGGCGGAAGCGGCATGGGATTGTCCGCGGCCAGGCTGATGGGGGAGACGCATTATGCCATCATCTGCGGGCGCACCGTGCAGAAACTGGAAAGCGCGATTGCCGATTTGCAGGCGCGGGGCGTGGAGTGTGAAGCGTTTCCATGCGACGTGTCGAGCAGAATGTCGGTGAAGGAACTGGCAAGGCACGCGGCAGAACTGGGCGAGGTGCAGGCGGTTATTCATTCGGCGGGCATGAGTCCTCACATGGGGGACGCGGAAAAAATCATGCAGGTCAACGCGATGGGAACCATCAATATAAATGAGGAATTTTGCGAAATCATGCATGAGGGCGGCTGCATTTTGGACGTTTCGTCGATGTCCGCCTATATGGCTCCGGAAGCCATCCTGCCCACGGGGGCGTACAAGTACGCGGTGAGTGACAAGGATGCCTTTTATAAGAAAATGATGGCACGCGTGAACCTTTTTCCGAAAAAACTTCGTTCGAGCATGGCGTACGTGACTTCGAAGAATTTTGTCGTCTGGTACGCAAAGAAATGTGCAAATTTGTACGGCTCGAAGGGAATTCGCGTCTTGTCCGTCTCTCCTGGAAATTTTAACACGCCGATGGGGGAGGCCGAGAAGGACGAGGCGGTCGCTTATTTGAAATACGCGGCCATCAAGCGCTTGGGAGACCCGGATGAAATCGCGTACTTGTTCAAGGTGTGCGTGGATGAGAGAAACTCTTACCTGACCGGGGAGGACATTCTTTGCGACGGGGGCATCGTGTCCGGGAAGAAAATCCATCATTGACGACAATGAGGTGGAAGGAGATTTATCGTTACTTTTCACGGGGTGGTCACCCAAACAGCTGCGAAACCGTGCGCTAAAAGTGCACGCCGCTCTTTTTAAGGGCTTATGTTTCTCGCTGTGAGGGCGGCCACTTTTTTACAAACACAGCAAAAAAAGTAACATTATGGCAAAAAATTGACTACCGAAATCATGTGATTATGGTATGATTATGCGAAAGTGAATTTTAATGTGTATTGGAAAGTGAGGATGTATGAGTAATGCGAAGAATTACGAATTTTAATGACGATTGGCGGTTCCTTAAAAAGGATGCGGGCGCCTCGGCCGCGCTGGTGAACGGCGAGGCGGTGACGCTGCCCCATACGTGGAACGCGAAGGATGGGCAGGATGGCGGGAATGATTATTATCGCGGTACCTGCTGGTACGTGAAGAAGTTTTCCAGGGCGGACTTGCCGGAGGCGGACGAGCAGTGGCTGGAGTTCGAGGGCGCGGCGATGACGGCACAGGTGTATGTAAATGACCAGAAATTGGCGCGCCATGAGGGAGGCTATTCGACGTTTCGTGTAAATATCACGGATGTTTTGAAAGAAGAAAACGTGTTGGCGGTTTCCGTCGACAATAGCAAGAATGAGACGGTGTATCCGCAGAAGGCCGATTTCACGTTCTATGGCGGCATTTACCGTGACGTGAAAGTGATTTCTGTTCCCAAGGCGCATTTTGCCCTGGATTACCATGGCGGACCGGCCTTCAAAGTGACTCCGAGGATGCATGGCATCGGATGGGGAGCCGATTTGGCGGTGAAGGAGCACGCGGTGGAAGTGACCATGGAAGCATGGGTGAGCGGTGCGGCGGATGCGGTGACATTTACCATTTCGGACGCGGAAGGAAACGTGTGCCTGACACAGAAGGCGGACGTAAAAGACGGCGCGGCGAAAGCGGTGCTTACTTTGGAAAACCCGCATTTATGGGACGGCGTGAAGGATCCTTACCTTTATACGGCGAAGGCGGAGATTGTCGGCGCGGCGAAGATGGATGCTGATGGTGATGCGGCAAAGACATGTGGTGGCGGGGACGCGGTAGAGGCGGCGTTTGGTTGTCGTTTCCTTGGATTTGACGCAAGGCAGGGATTTTATTTAAACGGCAGGCCGTATCGGCTCTGCGGCGCGGCGCGCCATCAGGACAGGCAGGGTGTCGGCTACGCGATTACAAAGGAAATGCATGAGGAAGACCTTGCCATTATGCGGGAGATGGGGGCGAACACCGTTCGCCTGGCACATTATCAGCATGCGCAGTATTTCTATGATTTGTGCGACAAGGCGGGCATGATCGTGTGGGCGGAGATTCCGTATATTACCGCGCACATGGAAGGCGGGCGCGAGAATACCGTCAGCCAGATGACGGAACTGGTCATCCAGAATTACAATCACCCGTCGATCATCTGCTGGGGGCTTTCCAATGAAATCACGGCGGGCGGCGGCGTGACGGACGAAATCATTGAGAATCACAAGATTTTGAATGACCTCTGCCACAAGCTGGATGAGACGAGGCCGACCACGATGGCACACGCGTTTATGTTGGATGCAAATCATCCGTTCGTGATGGCATCGGACATCCGCAGCTATAACTTGTATTATGGGTGGTATATCGGGGAAAAGGAACAGAATGACGAATGGTTTGACGATTTCCATGCCGCGCACCCGCAGGCCGTGATTGGTTTGTCCGAATACGGCGCGGATGCCAATCCGGCGTATCAGAGCGGAAAACCGGAGAAAGGCGACTGGACGGAGAATTATCAGGCCGTTTACCACGAGCATTTGCTGAAAATGTGGAGCGAGCGTCCGTATATTTGGGCGATGCATTGCTGGAACATGTTTGATTTCGGCGCGGACGGGCGTGACGAGGGCGGCAAGCCGGGACAGAATCAAAAAGGTCTGGTTACATTTGACCGAAAGATGAGAAAAGACGCGTTCTACATTTACAAGGCATATTTGTCGGATGACCCGTTCGTGCACGTGTGCGGCAGACGTTACATTGACCGTGCGGAGGAAGTGACGGATGTCACGGTATATTCCAATCAGTCGCAGGTGACGTTATATGTGGACGGCGCGGAGTTGGAGACGAAGGCGTGTGACAAGGCGTGTCATTTTGAGGTGAAGATTTCCGGCGAGCATGAGATTATGGCAAAGAGCGGTAAGCTTGAAGACGCGATTCGCATTCGCAAGGTGGACAAGCCGAACCCGGATTATGTCAAGGAGGGCGGCGAGGTCGTCAACTGGTTCGACAAGCCGGAGGAATTGATTCGGGAAGGCTATTATTCCATCATGGACACCATGGAGGATTTGAAGAAAAATCCACATACGGCGGCGATTCTTGAGAAAATCATGGCGAAGGCCAGAGGGTCGTATGGCGAGGTGGCACAAGGCGTGGAGATGCCCGAGGCGATGCAAAGGCAGATGGACAAGACACCGCTAAACAAGATGTTAAAGCAGGTGGCGAAGGCAATCGGGCCGGACGTGGTGAAAGAATTAAACGGCGCGTTGAACAAGATTAAAAAGGATGTATAAAAAATGAGAAGAGGAACGGCGTTGTGTCGTTCCTTTTTATTTTTCTGGGTGTTACTTTTCACGGGATGGTCGCCCAAACAGCTGCGAAACCATGTGCTCAAAAGCGCACATCGCCCTTTTCAAGGGCTTATGTTTCTCGCTGTGGAAATGTTTTGGTATACAAAAAAGAGCGGGTGGGGTATAATTGAATGGAGACGCAGGTAACTGGCAGGATGTGTGTGGACAACCGCGGGAGGGTGAAAGATGGTGACAAGGGTTTTCCATGGTTCGGATCATGAGATAAGAAAGCCTCTATACATGGGGGGAAAAGAGGATAATGATTACGGTAATGGATTTTACACGACGGAATATGAGGATAGGGCGAGAAGTTGGGCGGCACTGAATGGAAATCCAGAAAAATCCATTGTAAATGTATATGATTTGCATATGGATTCTTTGAGTGTGTTGGATTTGAATGACCATGGGATTTTGGCCTGGATTGCGGAAGTGGTCGCAAATCGCGGAATCAATCAGGAGGCGGCAGGAATCGTGGGAAGCAGATTGGTTGCGTTGTATCGGTTGGATGTTGAGCAATACGACGTGATAAAGGGATATCGTGCGGATGACAGCTATACGCAGGTGATAGAAGCGTTTTTAATGAATCAGGTTAATATCTTTGAGGTGGAGCGGCTATTTTATAAAGGTGATTTGGGCAACCAGATTTTTTTGAAATCGGAAAAGGCATTTGAAAAAATTAAGTGGGTCGACGCATATGAGGTGACTCTGAATGAAAAGGACAAGAGAATGGATTTGTACGCAAGGCGTGAGGTGAGTCGGTTTTTGACGGAGAGAATGAAGGCGATTTTGATAGACGGCTTTCAAGTTCCGGGCATTACCGCCAGATATGCGATACAAAATCAGTTGACATATCAGAAAGAAGGCGGAGGATATGAAAATGCCAGCTTATGACGTATGTTATTTGGACGGGATGTATCAAAAGACCCGATATTTATTCAAATTGATTGCAAGGAATTGCGAGGATGTGTTTCGAGTGATTACGGATTACATGGAAGGGGAGTATCGTAAGCGGATGGACGAGGGAAACCCGCTGTATTTGAACAAGACCCCGAAACAGATTTTGGGGGATTTGGGAATCCGTATTAAAAATGATAAACAAATCAGCGAGGATTACGATGAATTCATTTTGGAATGGATGGCGGATATTTATACTTACATGCAGTGGAAATGGAGTCTTTCGTCAGAGGATATCGTGAAAAAAATCAAGCCGGAGGATTTGTATTCAAAATATGATCCGTTACATGAGGCCTCGGTGGAAAACGGGGCGGAAAAGTTAAAGGGGATTTATGGGATATTATGAAAGGACGCATGTGATAAAATGGGAAATTATTTGAATATTGGAAATGATGGTTTTGCATCTATGCGTAGAAGCGTCTATGTGGATAAGACGGAAATGATTGCATTTATCAACAATACATTAGGAACAACGCAAAAGTTGACTTGCGTCAGCAGGCCAAGGCGGTTTGGAAAGACCTTGAACATGAGCATGCTGGAAAAGTTCTTTTCCACGGACCATGCGGGAAAAGGCGAATTGTTTGAAGGACTATCCATTTGGGAAGACGAGACTTACCGGCAGCTGCAGGGGACTTATCCGGTGATCTTTCTCACCTTCGCCGGCGTGAAAGAGCG
>CATLEQ010000180.1 GCA_949915905.1 uncultured Lachnospiraceae bacterium
TTATGCGTGATTGTTTGTAAGATTCTGGTTTTGCCTTGATAATAAGGGTGATTTTTTCATTTCCCGTAAAGGAGAAAAAAGACGAAATAACTGAGCTGTTTGAATCGGCGCGGGGGGCGGCAAGCGTGTTGCCATTCCCGCGCCGATGTTGCGTGTTTGGGAAGTTTAATTTTTCAGCCGGAACCTGGCCACCATCTCTTTCAGAAGCGTGGCCTGGCCGGACAACTCCTCGCTGGCTCCGGCACTGCTTTCCGCCGTCGCCACGTTGGTCTGTACCACGGTGGAAATCTGCGCGACACCTTGGGTGATTTCCCTGGTGTTGGCCGACTGTTCCTGCGTGTAAGCCGCGATGCTGTCGATTAAGCGGCTCATCTCGTCGGCGCGCGCCACCACGGCCAGCATGGATTCTGACGTGTCCTGAGCCGCACGCGTGCCCTCTTCCATGGATTCCACCGTCTGGCTTAACAGCATCGTGGTCTCCTTTGCCGCAGAGGAAGACTTACCCGCCAGCATCCGCACTTCGTCGGCCACCACGGCGAATCCTTTGCCGGCCTCGCCGGCCCGGGCGGCTTCCACGGCGGCGTTCAAGGCCAGAATGTTGGTCTGGAACGCGATGTCCTCGATGGTCTTGACGATGCGGTTGATTTCGTTGGAGCGATGGCTGATTTTCTGAATTATTTCCGTCATGTTTTGCATTTTTTCACTGCTTTCCATCAAGCCGCCCTTGACCTCCTGGGCAATGTGGTTGGCCTGCTGGGCACCTTTGGCAATCTGCCCGACGCTCTCCGACACGGAGTTGATGTGCTTGGCCAACGCCTCGACCTCGGAGGCCTGTTCGGTGGAACCCTGCGACAACTCAATCGCGCCGTTGGAAATTTGCTTCGCACCCGCGGCCACGTCGAGCGATGCCGCATGCAACTGTCCCATCACGCCGTTGAGCTGGAGTGAAATCTCGTCCAGGGAATCCTTGATTTTGGAAAATTCCCCGTCGTATTCTTGTTCCAACGTGAAAGCGAGGTTGCCACCTGCGATTTCACGCAACGTCTTGGCAATTTCGTTGATGTAGGTGACGTAATCCCGTAATCGTACGGTTACTTTGTTGAAGTCGTCCGCCAACACGCCTAATTCGTCACTGGAGCGATAATGTATGGTTTGGTCTAACGCGCCGTCCGCGATATTGGTGGCGGCCTGGCTCAGTTCTGCCACCGGGCGGCCGATAATGCGCCGCACCTGGATGATGATCAGCAGGGTAAGTGCAACTACCGCCAGTATCGCCATCACCAGCATGGTTATTGTCAACTGGTGCAGTTCCGCGAGCACTTCCCCTTGCGATACATAGGCCACAGCCATCCAGTCGCTGCCCGGAACAGCGGCTATTTGGATATAATTGCCTTTGTTTAAGGACAATCCGACCTTGCCCGTCGTGATTTGCTGGCTGGCATACATATAAGTCTCGCCATCTAAATCGCTGAGTTTTTTGCCGGTGATGTCGGAATCTTTGTGGCCGATGATGGTGTCGGTCCGAGTGTCCACCAGGAAGATGCTGCCGGTATCCTCAATCTGGATGCCGCTGACGATCTGGGAGATGGAGTCCAAGTATACGTCCGCCGCGGCCACGCCCCGCACGGAACCGTCCCCGCCTTTTAATTGCCCCGAAGCCCCTACCACGTTGGACTGGCTGTCCTCGTCAAAGTACACGTCCCCGAGGATAAAATCCGAAGAGGCGATGCCGTCCTGATACCAGCTTTTCGACAAGGCGTCGAAATCCGGCCCCGGTACGAAGGAGGCATGGTACAAGGAGCCGTCGGTGAGCGCCACGTACAATCCGGCCGGGTACGCGTCGTTCTGGTTTACCGTATGCTTGATGTAGTCTTGCATGGCGGGAATGTCCATGTCCTCGTATTCGATGGTGTCCCGCTGAACCTTGAGCATGGTCAGCGTGTCGTTCATCCAGGCGCGGGTCTCTTGGATCGTCCGCTCCGTGATGGTTTGGAGCAAGTCCTCGCTTTTTTCTGACAAGGCGTCGGACATTTTGAAATAGACGACACCCAGCAACACGGCCAGTGCCAATATCGCGCTTGCCACGGTGGCAAATACCAGTTTCCCGGTCACGCCTATGCCGTGCCTCTTTTTTGAGACGGGACGGGTGATTTGTTTTTTGTTTGGCTTCATAGCAGAACCCCCTCGTAAATTGATTTTAGTGGTTTATATGGGGTGGTTTCCTAAAAATAAATTATAATAAAGAAAACTACCTGATACAGTTGCCATTATATCAGTTAGATAATGGAAGCGCAAGAAAATTATTACAATCGTCGTTATGTCTTTTCAATGTTTTGTATGTTTTACCTATTGACAAACAGATGATTTTTACATATACTGTGTGTGAATTAAGAAAACAAAGAGAAAAAAAGTATTCCTGTTTAGCAAGATAACTGGCTGACAGCGAAATAACCGCACTATAAAAGAGTCGCAAGGGCTATCTATATAAAGATAGTCCTTTTTTCGCTAGAAAGAAAAGATTAAAGGACGAAGGATTAGATGTTTTAATGTAACCTATAATGTACAATTGCCGGAAGGTCTTTCGTTTATATGAGGGAGAAAATGGAAAGGAAAGATACAAAACAAATTGTGGAAAACAAAATGGGCGTCATGCCCGTGAACAAATTGATATGGAACATGTCATTGCCCATGATGGTGTCCATGCTGGTGCAGGCGCTTTATAACATCGTGGACAGTATTTTCGTGGCACGCTTATCGGAAGACGCGTTGACGGCGGTATCGCTCGCGTTCCCGCTGCAGACGATGCTGATCGCGGTCGGAGCCGGCACCGGGGTGGGTGTCAACGCGGTCTTGTCAAAATCATTGGGCGAGAAGAATTTTGGGAAGGCAAATGCCACGGCGTTAAACGGTGGATTTCTGTATATCATGAGTTATCTTCTGTTTCTTATAATGGGGTTCGTGGCGGTAAGGCCGTTTTATGTCAGCCAGCTGGGAGACGGTTCGCCGGAGATTTTTGACATGGGAGTGCAGTACTTGAGTATTGTCATGATTTTTTCCATGGGAATTTTCGGGCAGTTCTTTTTTGAGAGGCTCTTGACATCCACGGGGAAAACGGTTTTCAGCATGGTGTCCCAGCTTTCGGGAGCGATAACGAATATTATCCTGGATCCACTTCTTATTTTCGGGTTGTTGGGGCTGCCGAAGATGGGAGTCGCGGGTGCGGCGGTCGCGACGGTCATCGGGCAGTGCGTGGCGGCGGTGGTTGCTTTTGCCTGCAACTTGAAATATAACCACGAGATAAATCTTTCCTTAAAGGGATTCCGCTTGAGCGGGAATTTAATTGGCAGTATTTACATGGTGGGGATTCCTTCTATCATCATGCAGTCGATTGGTTCGGTCATGACTTATAGCATGAATAAAATATTGATTGACTTTTCCTCTACGGCGACGGCGGTTTTCGGGGTTTACTTTAAGCTCCAAAGCTTTTTCTTCATGCCGGTATTCGGACTGAATAATGGCATCACGCCGATTATCGCCTACAGTTATGGTGCCCGGCAAAGGAAGCGCATGATGAAAACCATTAAGTTCAGCATGGGAATCGCGTTTGGCCTGCTATTGCTCGGATTCGCCGGATTTGAGCTGGTTCCGCATGTCTTGCTGAGGATGTTCGACGCTTCCGGGGAAATGATGGAAATAGGATGCCGGGCACTTCGAATCATTGGCATTCATTTCCTGCTCGCATGGTTTTGCATCATAGCGGGAACGGTTTTCCAGGCTCTCGGCAAAGCGGTTTACAGCATGGTCGTCTCCATCATGAGGCAGCTGGTGGTATTGGTTCCGGCAGCATATATTCTCGCGAAAGTGGGTGGACTTGAAGTGGTCTGGTGGGCTTTTCCGATTGCGGAATTGATGTCACTTGCGGTGTCGGCGATATGCCTGGCGAATATTTATAAGAAGATTATCAAGTCATTGCCGGAAGGCAGGGAGTAGGGAAGATAATTTGCGGCCGCTTTCAGGCCGTATTTTTAATGTCATAGGAAACTTCGTTCTGTGCTTTCGATTAAAAAACTCTATTTTTGTATTGAGATTTGATTCGTTTTTGATATAATAGAAGATAGCGTTTGGGAAATTTATTACAATTTTACATAGAGAGCGAGGAAGTATCATGGAACGTTTTGGAATGAGTGCGACACCGATTGGCAGGGAGCAGACGGTGATAAAAGGAAAGGTGCGCCTCAGCGTGTTGTCGCAGCGTATTCTCCGCGTGGAACGAAACGACGAGGAGAAGTTTGAAGAGAGGCCATCCCAGAAGGTCTTTAAACGTCATTTTGGAGATCCGCAGTATTATAGCGTTTCCCAGGATGAAACTACGTGTACGATTACCACGGCCAGCACGGCGTTTAAGGTAAATATGGAAACGCTTCAGGTGCAGGTGCACATGATGAAGGCGAAAGAAGACTCCTGGGTGGACAGCCAGGACGTGACGCCGCTCGGAGGGACGTTCCGCACGTTGGACAATGCCTACGGGAGCAAGATTATGTATGGGCAGTTCAAGGGGAAGATTGAATTACAAGACAGCGTGTTTTCCGAAGAGGGCGTGGCGGAGATTGATGATTCAAATTCCTTACTGATTAATGTGGACGGCACCTTGAGCCCGCGGGAAAAAGGAACGGTAGACCGCTATATTCTGGCGTTTGGCAAGGATTATCTGGGCGGCTTGAAAGAGTTTTACCAGTTGACGGGATTTACGCCGCTATTGCCGAAGTACGCGCTGGGCAACTGGTGGTCACGCTATTATGCCTATCGGCAGGACGAATATATTGCCTTGATGGATAAGTTCAAGGCGAAGGGGATTCCGATGACGGTCGCGACGATTGATATGGACTGGCATATCGTGAAAAATGCACCCGAGGATGCCGGGACGAGCATGAAATGGGGCGGGCCGGGCTGGACGGGCTATACGTTCGAGAAGGAATTGTTCCCGGATTATAAAGAGTTTTTCAAGGATTTAAAGAAGAGGGGGCTGGCCATTACCATGAATCTGCACCCGCATGACGGCATCCGTTATTTTGAGGAGCAGTATTCCAGGATGGCCCGTGCCAATGGTATTGACCCTGACACGAAGCAGCCGGTTCCGTTTGATTTTACAAATATGAAGTTTGTGACCAGCTATTTTGACCTCGTGCTTCACCCATATGAGAACGAGGGCGTGGATTTTTGGTGGATTGACTGGCAGCAGGGCACGACGTCCAAGGTGGAAGGGCTGGATCCGCTGTGGCTGTTAAATCACTATCATACGATAGATGCGGCAAGGGACGGGCGCATGCCGCTGATTCTGTCGCGTTATTGCGGGACGGGCGCGCACCGTTATCCACTGGGATTTTCCGGTGACACGATTGTGTGCTGGAAGAGTCTGGCTTACCAGCCCTACTTTACGGCGGCGGCTTCCAACGTAGGGTATACCTGGTGGTCACATGACATTGGCGGACACATGATGAGCAGGGGCAAGGCCGAACTTTATGTCCGTTGGATACAGTATGGCGTCTTTTCACCGATTAACCGATTGCATTCCACTCGGGACAAGTGGAGCAAGGAGCCATGGCTGTACGGGGAAGAGGCGGAGAGGATCGCGACGGAGTTTTTACGGCTTCGCCATAGTTTGCTGCCTTATCTTTATACGGCCAACGTGCGCACGGCGAAAGAAGGAATACCGCTTGTCATGCCGATGTATTACATAGATGACTGTCCGCAGGCGTATGAGTATAAAGACCAGTATTATTTTGGGGAAAATATCATCGTGGCCCCGGTGATCTCGAAACGGAAACGGGATAAGATGGCACGGGTGAAGTGCTGGCTTCCAAAGGGGCGTTGGACGGACTTTTTCACGGGAGAGGTTTTTGCCGGAGGAAAAGAGTACACGATCTCTTGCCCGTTGGAGAGAATTCCCGTATTTGTCCGTGAGAACGCGGTGATACCGATGTTGCCGAAAACGCATGGAAACCGTCAGGACTTTATTGAACTCGAGGTGCGAATTTATGGCGGAAACGGAAAATACCGCATGGAGGACGAGAAAGGATATATTGATTTTACGGTCACGCGCAAGGAAGAGACGGTGGATGTCAGGATAGAACCGGGCAAGGGCTGCGTGACGCAGGAAATCGAACTGCACTTTATCGGTTGCCAGCCGGGCAAGGTGGAGTGCCGGGGGATAGCCGTGACGATTTCGTGATAAAGCGTTTGTTACGATATAGGATTAGATAAGCCGTTGTAGCTTTGTGGGGAGCGAGAGCAGAGCACCGCAAGAACGACGGTGGCGTTCTTGAAGTGATGACGTGATTGTGAATCGTGTCGAATTGGAGGGGAAGTTTGCAGATGGGAAAAATCGTAGAAGTCAGGCAGGGAAAAATACAAGGAGTGGATGGTGTGCATGCCGACGTTTTCAAAGGTATTCCATATGCCAGACCGCCGGTGGGAAGCTTGCGTTTCCACGCGCCGAGACCGGCAGAGGCGTGGGAGGGCGTGTACCAGGCGGACACCTTTTCTGCAATTTGCCCGCAAATGGGTCAAAAGGAAGGAAGCTTCTATCATAAGGAATTTTATTATGACCCGGAATTTATGCCGGCGCAGAGTGAGGACTGCCTTTATCTTAACATCTGGGTGCCGAAAGAGGGCGAAGGCTCGTTTCCGGTGGCAATCTGGTTTCATGGCGGCGGTTTCATGAACGGATTTGGTTCGGAGTTGGAATTTGATGGCGAGGCTTACGCGAAGCGAGGCGTTATTTTGGTGACGGTCAATTATCGTTTGGGACTTTTGGGATATTTTTCCCATCCGGAATTGACGAGGCAGGACGGGCATAGCGGAAATTATGGCATGCTTGACCAGATTGCCAGTGTGGACTGGGTGCGGGAAAACATTGCCGCATTTGGCGGAGACCCGGAGCGGATTACCATTTTCGGACAGTCGGCAGGTGGAATGAGCGTGCGTGCGCTGGTTAGTTCCCCGCTGATGAAAGGGAAAATCAAGGGAGCCATCCTGCAGAGTTGCGGCGGATACAAAAGCCCGCTTCCGGTGGGCGGCTCCGGTGAAAAATTGGAAAAGGCGGCAGTCAAGTTTTTGAGAAAACAAAAGATGACGCTGGCGGACTTGTATCAGATTCCGGCGGAAGAAATTACACCGTTAACCAGAAAGTTTTTGGGAACCGCCATGCTTTATACGCATCAGCTTTTGTCATTGACTCCAATCGTGGACGGCTATGCCCTGACGAAAACTTGCGACGAGGTGCTGGAGCGGGGAGAGACGCTGCCGATTGCCTA
>CATLEQ010000181.1 GCA_949915905.1 uncultured Lachnospiraceae bacterium
GTCATAAAACGCTACCTATTGGAAAAAATCAGAATGGATGATGAGCAGTATATCACAAAGACGGCCGAAAATTTCCAGATATCCGTCACGTCCGTGAAGCGTTATATCAGTGATTGCCTCAAAGAAGAAATACTCGTTCCCTGCAAGGAGCAAAATACGGGATATCGTCTGTCTACCAAGACTCACGATTTTGCCTATTCCCTGGCAAATCCCGAATATGAGGACAAGATTTACTATACTGATATTTTACCGCTTCTTGCAGACATTTCGCCAGAGGCCAGACACATCTGGAGTTATAGCTTTATGGAAATGATGAACAATGCCATCGAGCATGCGAATGCCGACCGGATTTTCTGCCATGTAAAGCAAGATTTTCTTTATACGGAAATTTCCATTACAGACGACGGAATTGGCATTTTCAAAAACATGCAGGATTTTGTCGCGAAAGAGACCGGACAGCGTATTGATTATCAAGATGCCATTTTGGAATTGCATAAGGGGAAGTTTACAACTAATCCCGCCACCCATTCCGGCGAGGGAATCTTTTTTACGTCCAAGATGTTGAATGCATTTGCAATTTGGTCGGATAATTCCGCCTTTTTTGTAGGATGCACGGAACGGGAAATATTTATCCGCTCCCATTTGATTGCTTATTACACAAAATTAAACCATATCGGCACCATGTTGATTATGAAATTGGAAAACCGCACCACCAGAACCCCGAAGGAGGTATTTGACATGTACGCACCCATAGACGAAGGATTTTTCAAAACATATATCCCATTAAAAGAAGCATGTCCTTACGGAGAACCTATCGCTCGTTCCCAGGCAAGACGAATCGTACACCGTTTGGAACAATTTCAAAAAGTAGAGCTTGATTTTGCAGACATCGAATTCATGGGGCAAGGCTTTGCCGACGAAATATTCCGGGTATTCCAGAATCAGTACCCCAAAATAGAATTGATTCCATTGCACGCAAATAAGACAATACTCGGCATGATAAAGCACGTAAAAACTTTCATGTCTGCAGAATAAGCAGAATACTTTTCAAGATCCTAGGATTATCACTTTACATTATTTGGAGGTTTCATGGAACGGAACATCAATATTATCTACGATATTTTAGAAATTAAAAAAGAAACGAGCAACCCTTTGGAATCTTAAGATTTTACTTGGAAAAAACCCATTTCTCTTTACCCATTATTTTAAAGGAGTGCCACCATATTGTCAAGTAAAATTTTTATCCCTACCATTGGAAACCGTCATCGCAAAAATGCGATAACGGCCTCCTTCCATCTCATCGTGCCCTTAATGACGTTTGGTACGTTTATTAGTCCAGCCCCACCACGCTGTCTACCGGCAGTGCAAGCACCACGCCCTGCGCCTCGCTTTTCAGGCCGCACTTTTCGCCGATTGCCCGCATGATTTCCTTTTTCTTCGACTTTTCCGCCAGTATGAGCACGATTTCCCGCTCCTGCTGCACGTTGATTCCCCAGAAACGCTTGGCCTCCTCGCTCCCAATGCGTCTGCTGTGGAACACGGTTCCGCCGGTCGCCCCCACCGGCCTGGCCGCTTCCATGACCTCCTCGCTGTATCCTTGATTTACGACCGTCACGATCATACGGTACTCACTTTCCGCCATTTCCATTTCACTCCTTCCCACTGACGCGCCGTCAATTTTTTCCTGCAACGCCTCGCTCATTTTCACCATCCGGCTGCTGCCCCCTGACAAACGAATCGTAAAGGCCACGCCGCTGTTTGGTGCTCCCAGTTGTAAATGTTTATATAATTTTCGCAGCATCTTATTTGCCATCTCCACGGGCAAAATGACCGTTATGACGGACTTGTCAACGCCGTCAAGCCCCAGCCAGTTTATAATGCCCTCCGAAGCCGTTCCCTGCGCCCTGAATTCATGAAGAACCGGGATGTTTTTTTCCTGAAACAAGTCGATTGCCCTTCTTGCGAGCTTGGGCGTCACAACGAGAAACAATACGCGAAGCGACACTTTCTTCAGCTCATTCTTCATCTCATTCGTCATCGTCTTCATCCTCCATAAAGTCCATGATTTCATCACCGTCATCCAATACCGTGAGTTCTCTTTCTTCATCCGGCTTCGTCTTAGACAGTTTGATTTGATACTGAACGCCCATAATCTGTACCGCGATTAACGGCGTCAGCGCGACCAACGCCACCACGCCAAAGGCTTCCGTCATAATATTTCCGCCAACCGCCTCGCAAGCCCCGATGCTGAGCGGCAACAAAAAGGTCGTGGTCATCGGGCCGCTGGCCACCCCGCCCGAGTCGAAGGCAATTCCGACAAACATCTTCGGCACGAACCGGGACAGTACCAACGCGACAATATAACCGGGTATGATAATCCAATAAATCGGAATTCCCGTCAATACCCGTAACATGGCCAATCCCACGCTGACGGACACGCCAACGGACAAGCAACGGTTCATGGTCTTTGCCGATACCGCGCCGTTGGTCACCGTCTCCACCTGATGGTTTAAAACCTGGATGGCAGGCTCCGCCTTTACGATATAAAATCCAATCAGCATGCCGATGGGAATCAAGAGCCACCGCCATCCCGCCGACGCGATTTCACTGCCAAGCAAGGCTCCCATCGGGGCGAACCCCACGTTCACGCCGCACAAGAACAACACCAACCCGATATATGTATAAGCAAGTCCGATTGCAATGCGCTTGACTTGCTTCCGCTTATAACGCTTGCACAGCAACTGGAAAATAACAAATACGGCCGCCACCGGGAGGAGCGACACGACGACCTCCTTCACGTATCTGGGCATGTTGACCATAAACTCCACGACCACGTCCCTGGTGGTGGATACGTCCGCCATGCCCGCCGCCGTGTACGCAGTCTCTGACGGCGTGTAAAATCCGCCCAGAATCAACACTGCCAAAACCGGTCCGACACTGGATAACGCCACCAATCCAAAACTGTCGTTCGACGCATTTTTATCACCACGCACGGATGCCAGGCCGACACCCATCGCCATGATAAATGGAACCGTCATCGGCCCGGTCGTGACTCCGCCCGAGTCAAAGGCCACCGCCAGAAATTCCTTCGGGATAAAAAACGAAACCCCTATCACCACAACGTACAATACAATCAAAATGGTGGACAAATTGATTTGAAACAAAATACGGAGCATCGCCACCGCCAGAAAAATACCCACGCCAACGGCCACCGTCACAATCAACACCATGTTGGGCACGGCGGGCACTTGTTGCGCCAGCACTTGCAAGTCTGGCTCTGACAGCGTAATGATGACTCCCATGAAAAAGGCGATAAAAATAATAAAGACAATGTGTCCCGCCTTCGATATCTGTACGCCGATCCCTTCCCCCAACGGGGTCATGGACATTTCCGCTCCCAATTGGAAAAATCCCATGCCAAGCACGAGCAAAACCGCTCCCGTGATAAACATCACGACCACGCCCAGCTCAATTGGCACCAACAATATACTAATCATCAACACGATGCCCGTAATCGGCAAAACCGCCGATACGGACTCGATTGTTTTTTCTTTTAATTTGGGATTCATAAATCATCTCCTCTCTCACCAAACCAAAATCCCATTTACAAGATTCGAACAAATTCACAGAATCCGCTCCCGCCCGGCACTTTTTACGCATCGACCTGCCCGCCACATATTTTGCAAATACGGCCACACCAGCCGAAACGCCTTCTTTGGCGTCAGCTTGTCCGTCCCCACCGCTTTGAGTTTTTTTACGTCCTCCGACTTGCGCTTAGCGGAATGAAGGCTTACGTTATCCCCGTTAAAAAGATGGATTTTTCCACTTTCTTCCACCCGCACCGCACCGTCGGCAAATGCATGGAGGTCAGCCCCCAACTCCGTCTCCCGCGCATCCCCCGCTTTCTGCACGCATGTCAGGTTCATCCCGCTCAACAATTGAAACGACCGCTCGCAAGCCCCATTGTAAGCCGGCGCAATACTCCTCGCCTGCGGCATGGTCGTATTATACAATTCCATCACACAACCGTTTCCCCGGCTTGGATAATGCCGTTGTTTTCCAAAATACGTTCCAAACGGGTTAAGGGAAACCTTTCGTTTTCCCGCTTCTTTCCCCTCACCCTTTCCAAGCCGCATCGGGCAATGCGCCATGCTTCCCAGCACTTGTCTTGCATGGGAAAGCACCAATCCATGCTCTGCGTCCGCCACGCCCAGATATCCCCCGGTCAATTGATGATTAAACGAATCTATCTTCTCATTTTGCGGAAATGACCGCCAAAAATCCGCCAATGGATAGCTACTGATCGCCTGCATAAAATTGCGCTTTTCCACCTTGGCATCGTCATTCAAAAAAAGTGTCAGTTCCATCGGCGCGACCTGCCGCCATTTCACGTCACTATAACGCCCGAGGTTCGAAGCCTGCGAGGAAATCTCGTGATTTTCCAGCGTATACGGGTAGTTCACCCTGCTATAAACAAAAATCCCTTCCTGCACCGGAGTGGTAACGAAGTCAAAACTATACGCTCCCGCCTCCAGTTCGTCCGGCAAATGAATTTCCCCGTAAAAACGAATGCCCTCCCCCATGCCGCCAACTTTAAACTTCTCCTGCCGGGGTTTTTCAAAACAAATTTTCTCCCCGTCATAATCAATCCAACTATTCCAAGCCGCCAACCGTCCTTGTCCGTCACAGAATGTAGGAAATCCCGTTTTCCGTGAATATGTAAGTCGCAATGGAGCCGCCGTCACACATTTTGCTTCATCCGCCTCACCATGATTTGGTTCCTCTTTCTTCGCTTTTGCTCCATTTGTCATGCTTGTTTTTTGTGCATCGACAAATTCCAATTCATAACTTTCCGCCTTTTCGTTCATCCGGGCCAGCAAATATACCGTTTTTACGCTGCCGTCTTTCCAGCTTTCCATCAAAACCGCCGTAAATGTCCTAAGCTTTTCCCCTCGAACCTGAAACCGTTCAATATCCGGGCAAACGCCTTTCTCCACGGACAGCTGGATTCCCAGCAAGGTGGAATCCCCCGACGGGCGTAAAACCATGCGTCCCGATACTGTGGATGCGGCACTCTCCAGCACCGTTCCACTCTTTGATGCCTCTTCCCGCTCCAACGCCGTCTCCTTTTCCAGCATGGTCGCCGACAAGTCCAACGCTTTCTGCTCGCGCACAATATTCATCACCGGCGAGGCCAGGCCAAAATGTGTCGTGGACAACAAACGAATCCGCTCCTCGAACGCTTTTCCCTTTCCAAGCCCGGCCGTTCTGTCATCTTGCGAGGGCATCCTCTCCGCATACATGCGCGCCCGTTCCAGCCGGCTCCAGATTTGCCGGTTAAACGGCTTCTCCGCCCAGCTCGCATAGCCGGAAAAGTTTCCGTCGGCCACGTCCTCGCCAAAGAAAATGTCCCGCACCGGCGGATGCTCTTTCAAATATCCCCCCGGCGTGTCATAACGGACAAACGGCAAGTCCGCCGTCTCGGCTATCAACCCGTCAATACCGTTAAAATTCGGCAGCTTTTTCAAAGATTCTGGAACCGGCAACGGCTCCCACAAAAAACTGTCTGCATCAATATTGATAAACACGAAAACGTCCCTGTCTATTTTTCCCGATTTCTGTTTCTCATGCAAGTCCGTGGCCAGCCAACGCAGGCTCCCCGCGTCCATCAAATCCGAATTTGAGTATGTCGGCAGAATCACCACGGAACTCCCCTCGTAGCAGTAACGCAGCGGATTAAACGCGTCCTCATCGGGAAGCTGAGGAATCAACGTGCGAAACGCGTCAAACGGAATGCTGCTATAATAAAGACAGACGGCCTTTATCCCCGCCTTTTCATAAAGCGCGGTCTGCGACGGCGTAAACATGACCTCCTGCGGGCGGATAATCCTTTCACAACCGCCAAACACGTCCTCAAGGCCGCTCCCCTTTTCATTATGAATCGCCCATTCCACGGATGCCGCAAATTCCTCTTCCGTCATGGCACTCATCGCCCCATTATTATATCCCATGAGAATGTTTTCGTCACCATTCTGCTTCTGGCGGCGGCGGACATCTTCAATAATGTCAGGCGCATACTCCGGCAAAATCTGCTCCAGCGAATACGCATTTTCAAAATCCCAGGTTCCCTTTACCGGCACGCCCTTCTCATTCCACAGATCCAACGTACGGATGATGTGGCGCATAATGCGGATGTCCCCGCCAAACCCTAATGCGTCGTTACTGTCCCCCCGATAAGAATGATAACAATTTACGTGGAAGCCAAATCCCACATGCACATGCCGCTCCACTTAAAAATCCCTCCTTACACAACCGCTTTCGCAAACGCAAGAGAAAATGCGTTTTCACTACGAAACTTTGCATGGCTCATCTGCACCTGAAAATCCGGTTTGCAGTCCGCGGTTATATTAAACGTCTTACCCATATTCTACCCCTTATATCCAAAATTGCGCCCTGGAAGTATTTTCCTTGCGACGACATCCACTTCCTATTCTTCTAAATCATCTTACCACACATCTCCCATTTTTGCCACACTGTAAATTAATTCATCTGAATATACTTCCCTATAATCAATACAGCTTTCTCTATAAATTCCTATACCTTGTTCCTATTCAGTTTCACACCGGCAAACTCTCCCTCACGCACAGTGCCCCATACCCCACCTGGTTATTCGGATATGCCGTAAATCCCGGCAACGGCCTCGCCCCGCGCCGCAAATACGCCTTCACTTTCTCCCCGTACAAATATGGGTCATTTCCCTCCACGATTCCCCACTGCATCAAAAGTGCCGCGCTCCCGGTCACGAACGGCGCGGCAAATGACGTGCCGCTCACCTGTGTGTAGCCGCCGCCCACGGCCGTCGTCGTCACGTTCACTCCCGGCGCGACCAAGTCCGGCTTCGTCATCACCAGGTCAATTTGACCCGCACCCACGCCGCTCCCCGCCTGAACTGCCACCGAGAACCCATAGGCCCCCCGCCCTGAAAAATCCGCATAGGAAAATGTCAGCGCGTCATACGCCCCCACCGTAATCACCCGCATGGCCGTTGAGGGGATTGTCAGCGTCATATTGCTCACCGGCTGCAAAAACGACGTTCCGACATTGAGCGCACTCTGCACCGGCATCCACATCTGGTATTCCCCTGACACGATGTGCCTTGGAGTGAGTACAATGCGCCAAACCCCGGCATCAATATAAGACTGTCTGGGCAGGAAATCCAGATAAACCTCCTGCCGCACGCTATACGGCGCGGGTTCTCCATAATACAAA
>CATLEQ010000182.1 GCA_949915905.1 uncultured Lachnospiraceae bacterium
TATTATGTGTTCCACGCAGGGCCATGTCTGTGCAAATACGCTGTCCACCGTGCGCGGCAATGCCTCAGCAGCATTGTATGTGATGGTTATTATGCTGAATTTCATCATATCGTCTGTTATTGAGAGGTGCAAAAGCATTACCGGCATGGCGATCGGCTTTTTGGTGGACGAAGGTCTGCTTGATTTGGACGAAAATATTTACTCCATTTTTGAAAGCAAAATCAATCCCTTGACGAAAATGTTTCGTCCCGTCATTACCGTAGAAAATTTGCTGACCATGACGAGCGGGGTCACGTTCAACGAGTCCGGCATCGTCTCCGGCAACGATTGGCTTGGTAGCTATCTAAATTCTGCCGTGATGGAAGACCCAGGCACCGTTTTTCATTACAACAGTCTAAACACCTACGTCCTTTCCGCCATTGTTACCGAGCGCACCGGACTGACGATGGAAGAATATTTACGTCCGCGCCTGTTCGAGCCGCTTGGCATCACGAAAATCCTCTGGGAAGTTTGCCCGAAGGGCATCACCAAGGGCGGGTGGGGTCTTTTCATCTGTACCGAGGACATGGCGAAGCTGGGACAACTCTATTTGCAAAAGGGCATGTGGAATGGCAGGCAGATCATTCCCGCCGACTGGGTGGAACGCTCCACCAAAAAACATGTGGAGACGGACGAGAACACATTTGGCTACGGTTATCAATTGTGG
The DNA here is from genome assembly GCA_949915905.1 of uncultured Lachnospiraceae bacterium. Taxonomy (GTDB): domain Bacteria; phylum Bacillota; class Clostridia; order Lachnospirales; family Lachnospiraceae; genus Schaedlerella. The sequence continues at coordinate 707 of CATLEQ010000182.1, forward strand.
ATGGAAGAACGCCCCGGCAGTTTTGAGTTCAACGGCATGCTCGGACAAAACGTGGTCGTCTATCCGGACATGGACATGGTTCTGGTGACAAACGCGGGCAACAACGAGCTCTTCCAAAACTGCGTCATGCTGAACATTGTGCGGAAATATTTTCCGCCGGCGCGAAGCGCATCGGATGTGGAATGCCCGGAGGGGTATGCCTTGATGGACTCGAAGAATCCGCTGGCGCGAAACACATCGGATACAGGATGCCCGGACGGGTATATGCCAGCGGACGTGCTGCCGGAAAACCAGGCGGCCCTTTCGGTACTCCTGCACTTGATTGACGAATTGGAAAGCGGATTAAAAAAAGCGTCCCGCATCAAAAAGGGCGGATGGCTGACGTCCGGCTCCGTCTTGCGCAGAAACAGCCGCCTGACCTCGCGCTTCGACACGCGCCAGGACAGCCGGCCGACATATGGGTGCAATCTCAGACAAAGGCCGCAAGGCCTGATTTCCTCCACCCATGTCTCCACCTATAGTTTCGACTATGAACGTTACATAAACATGCTGGACGGAAAAGAATACACCCTGACCCAACAGTCCATCGGCCTTTTCCCATTGTTTTTGCAAGTCTTCCACAACAACATGACGGAGGGAATCCACGCGGTCAAATTTTCCCGCGAAAGCAAGGACTTCCTCGTTTCCTTCCTAGAAGCGGGCACATGGCACGACATCCGGGTCGGATTCGGCCTTGCCAAGGAAAGCCTTCTCACGCTGCACGAGGAAAGTTACCTTTTGGGAACGAGAGGGAGATTTACGACCGATGAAAATGATAATCTGGTACTGAAACTGGAAATGGCATATGTGGAAGAATCTGTAAAGCGTCTGGCGAACATTTTCTTTTTCGAAGACGAAATCGAAATCCGCTGGTACGAGACACCGGGCAAGAGCATGATCATGGAAGGCTTGGAATCCGTCACGGAAGAACTTGCCGACCACTTTTTATACAACACGCTAAAAGGAAGGGGCGGCATGGAAATACTTCGCCGCCTCATGAACCGCACCATAGAGCCAATCGTCCAGGGAACCTTGGTACGCGAGGCCAAAACCGCGTCGGAAGACATGTAGATTTTATTCCCACAAACAACGACCGAAACGGAAGGTAAACCTGCCACAGTGGTGAAATATCCCGCAATTTGTTGCGGGGTATTTCACTCTCCTGCTTCCGACGCGGATGTCACCGCCGCCTCCGGCACTTTTGAAATAGGACCCAGACCTTCCTTCAGGCAAACCACGGTTCCCGCTGTCGCCGCCGCAATGATGGCAATCATGAACGTCAGCGCAATAAGATTTCCCATAAGAGCCATGACTCCATATAGCATGCTCACGACCACGCCGCTTAAATTAATCACCCCATGAAGCAGCATGCAAAGCCAGATGCGTTCATATTTTCCATACACGTACCCCAGCACGAGGCCAAACACGAACGCATAAAGCCCCTGCACGAGGTTTGCATGAAGTACCCCGAACAGAAGTGCCTGAATCGTGTTTGCCACCCAAAACTTCGCACTGACATGTCTGGCCAAACGGAAAATGACGCCTCGGCAGAGAAGTTCTTCCACGATTGGAGCCATGACCGCAGCGGCAAAAAGAACTACCACGCTGGTTTCCGTAATCCCGGAACTTTCCATCAATTGCTCATACTCCGTCAGGGCATCCGGCGCGATTACGGAAATTACGTTCAACACGCCGCTTACCACGGCTTGCAGCAATATCCCAAGTACCACGATGACCGCAACATGCTTTCCTTCCGGCTCCTCCACATGCTTCGGCCTTTTTTTCTTCCCGTATACGGCATAATACCAAATGCCAAATACCAAAAGTGCCGTGACCTGGCACGCGAGCATGAGATAAATCGTGTTTCCATATATCCACTCATTGGCCTGCATCGCCAATTCCGCCTGCGTTGTCCCATCCCCGTAATGAGAAAATGTGTAAACAAAGATAAGCGCGGACATTACCACCATTTCTATCACAAAATATAACAATACCGGCAATATACAAAGGATAAACCAACCACATTTCTTCAATACTTTCATCAATCCCTCTCCTATTTCTTGTAAGAAGCATTCTCACATATGCGTGTTCACGATTCCGACCAGTTCTGCCAATCTTTCCACCTTATGCCGCCTCATATAGTCCTCAATTCCCTCTGCCACTTCCATCGTCGCATACGGATTATAAAAATTGGCCGTCCCCACGGACACCGCCGTCGCTCCTGCCAGGATAAACTCCAGCGCGTCCGCCGCCGTCGCGATGCCGCCCATGCCGATGACAGGCACCTTGACCGCGTTTGCCACCTGGTACACCATGCGCACGGCAACAGGCTTGATGGCCGGTCCCGACAATCCCCCCGTCTTGTTCGCCAGGACAAAGGTCTGACGCTCCACGTCAATCTGCATTCCGGTCAAGGTATTAATCAATGACAATGCGTCCGCGCCGCCCGCCTCCGCCGCCCGGGCAATCTCGGTAATATCGGTCACGTTCGGAGTCAGTTTCATAATGACCGGCTGTCTGGCGATTTTCTTAATCTGCGCCGTCAGTTCTTCCACGTTCCTCGCATCTTGTCCAAATGCCAAAAACCCGGCGGTCACGTTCGGGCAGGAAATATTAATTTCCAACATGTCAACCGGCTCATCTGCCAACCGTTCCACCACTTCTAAATATTCCTGCGGGGCATGGCCGCAGACATTGACAATGATCTTTGTATCAAATTGCTTCAAGTACGGAATATCCCGCTTGCAGAACACGTCTATGCCAGGATTTTGCAACCCGATGGCGTTCATCATCCCCCCATATGTTTCCGTGATACGCGGAGTCGGATTCCCCGCCCAGGGAACATTTGCCACACCCTTGGTAACGACCGCCCCAAGCCGGTTCAAATCCACGAATTCACTATATTCCTGCCCGGATCCAAACGTCCCGGACGCGGTCATGACCGGATTTTTCAATTCCACTCCCGCAATATTGACCCTCATATCCATCAAATTTCCACCTCCGTACTTAAAAATACCGACCCATCCTTGCAAACACGTTTATTGTGCACATGACTATGCCCGTCAATTTCCTTCGACTCACAGACACAAGCCAGGCAAGCACCGACACCGCATGCCATGCGCTCCTCCATAGACACATAGCATACAATCTGATTTTCTTCGGCATATTGCTTAATCGCGCGCAACATTGGAGACGGTCCGCAAGCATAGATGATGTCCGCCGCCAAAGCATTTTCCCGAATGGCATCCATTACATTTCCCTTTGTCCCGGCACTGCCATCCTCAGTCGCCAGATAAAGCGTCCCGTTTTGTTCAAACTCCTTCGTCAAAAACTGTGCGTCACGATATCCCATGACAAGCTGTTTCTCACCGTCTAATCGCTTGGCAAGCTCCAGCATCGGCGGAACGCCAATCCCCCCGCCAATCAAAAGTGCTCGTTTTTCCTTTCCTTCCTCCAACGGGAACCCGTTACCCAAGGGTCCCATGATATCTACCGTATCACCTTTTACCATCTTGGAAAACTGTTCTGTCCCCGTGCCTTCCCCAGTCACGCGGTACACGACACGCAAAAGCCCTTTCCCCTCGTCGATCTCGCAAAGACTGATGGGTCTTGGCAACAGCTTGCTCTTATCCTTCGTATACATGGAAATAAATTGCCCCGGCACCGCCTCTTTCGCAATTTCCCCCGCCTCCAGCCACATGCTGAAAATCCCCGGCAAAAGGCACTCCTGCGAAACTATGACGGACGTTTCCTTCCGTTTACAAGACATATGCTTCCCCTTTCTTTCTATCACCGTACTCATGCAGTATTTAAGATAACATTAATGAAGTTCCTTAGCTCGGCCTGCGCTACGCTTGGATTCACCAAGTTGCTTTCGGTTGGTTCAATGCGCCCGTGATGTCGGCTACCATCGCCTCAACCGCAGCCCGGGAAGCGTCCGCGAAATTCTCGGCACCATAAGACGCGTATGCCTCCTGCTTATATGCGGCAATGATGCCGCGCGACGAATTGACGATGGCTCCCAGCCCGTCCTCATTGAAGAAATGAACCAAATCCGCGCCCTTTCCTCCTTGCGCGCCATATCCCGGCACGAGGATGAACGCCTTCGGCATCAGCCTGCGCAATATCTTTCCCTGCTCCGGATAGGTCGCACCGACCACCGCACCGACATAACTGTATTCATCACCCATGCACTGGGCGCCCCATTCATTCACCTTCTCGCCCACCCATTCATACAACGGGCGGCCGTCAATCAAGCGATCCTGAAACTCCCCGCTGGATGGATTCGATGTCTTGACCAGAACGAAAAGTCCCTTTTTCTCCTCCTGGCATACCTTCACGAACGGATTTACGCTATCCGACCCCATATAAGGATTCAACGTAATAAAGTCCTCGTCAAAAGGAGCGTAGGTATTGCTTCCCACCTGAACTTTTCCAATGTGTCCGACCGCATAGGCCGCAGAGGTGGAACCAATGTCTCCCCGCTTAATGTCGCCAATCACGACCAGTCCTTTTGCCTTACAGTAATCCACGGTCTTTTTAAACGCCGACAGTCCCGGCAACCCGAATTGCTCGTACATGGCAATCTGCGGCTTGACCGCGGGAATCAAGTCATACGTGCAATCCACGATGGCCTTATTAAACTGCCAAATGGCCTCCGCGGCTCCCTCCAACGTCTCTCCATATTCTGCAAACGCCTTTTTCTGCACATGCTCCGGCACGAATGCCAGAGTCGGATCCAAACCAACCACGATCGGTGCTTTCGTCTTCTTAATGTTCTCCACTAGTTTGTTAATCATCTCTGTTCTCCTCTCTATTGATTGACCCACTCACCTGACGGCAGACGTACGCCTTTTCCTTTACAATAAACAATTTCTCCGCCCACGATTGTGCATACCACTTCCCCCTTTACCGGATATGCGTCAAACGGGGTGTTTCTTCCCTTTGAATAAAACGTGTCCGTATCAATCCGATACTCCGGCCTCGGGTCATAAATCATCAAATCCGCTATCCATCCTCGTGCCACCGCACCCTTCTTCTCCAGACCCAATATTCTGGCAGGATTGTAACTCATCTTCTCGGCCATCTGCATCCGGTGAATCACCCCCGTATCTACCAGTTCCGTGTAAGTCAGACATGCCGAGGTCTCCAGACCAACAATGCCAAACGCCGCCTTTTCCATCGGACAATCCTTCTCCGCCTTCGTGTGGGGCGCATGATCTGTGGAAATCACGTCCATAATGTCCTCCCGCAACCCCTTGCGCAACGCTTCTACGTCTGCCCGGCTCCGCAATGGAGGATTCATCTTAAATCGTCCATGATTCTCCGTAATATCCTCATCCGTCAAAATGAAATGGTGCGGGCACACTTCCCCGGTCACGGGAAGTTTTTCCGCCTTTGCCGCTTTCACCATTTCCACGCTGTCGGCCGTGGAGCAATGGCATAAATGCAGACGAACCCCCGTTTCCTTTGCCAGTACAATATCTCGAGCCGCAATCGTGTCTTCCACGGAATTCGTGATGCCCTTCACGCCAAGCTCCTTAGCCCTCTCTCCTGCATTCATCACGCCGCCTTCCACCAGCGTAATGTCCTCGCAATGCGCAAATATGGAAATCCCACTCGCTTCGGCCATTTTCATCCCTTTCCGGTAAAGGGACGCATTCATCACGGATTTTCCGTCCTCGCTGATGGCATGGCATCCCGCCTCGGCCATCCCCTTGATATCGGCAAGTTCCTCGCCCTGCTGCCCTTTTGTCACCGCTCCAAGCTGGATGACATGAATGGGAGACTCCTCTTTCGCCCTTCTATGGAGATCTTCCACCATTTCCTTCGTATCCGTGACCGGCTTGGTATTTGGCATCGCGCAAATAGTCGTCACGCCCCCCCGCGCCGCCGCCATCCCGGCCGTTTGTAATGTTTCTTTATAGGTAAGCCCCGGGTCACGCAAATGCACATGCAAATCAATAATGCCCGGCATTACATAGCACCCGGAAGCATCAATCACTTCGTCCACCCCTTCCTCGGGCTGGCCGCTTCGAAGCTCTTCTATCTGGAGACCATTTATCTGAAGCCCCTCTATCTGAATCTCCTCCATCTGACGCTCCTCTATCTGAAGCTCCTTTATCTCCCCGTCGACGATTAATACGTCCGCCCTGCCGTCAAATCTCGTCTGCGGATCCACCACGTGGCCCCCTTTTATAAGCAAACTCGACATAATCCTATCCCCTTTCTGTCACACATGGAACTTCTTCTGCATTTCCTCACGGAACTCCCGGCCCTTGAACGATATCAGCCAGACCAAAAACACCAGGCACGAGGCACTGCAAATCATGCAGACCCACGTCATGTGCAGGATGCCCGTCAACACCAAAATAAACGGTAAAACCATCCCGTAACAAGCGGTGAACATGAAGTAAAACATGTATTCCCGCGGCATCCGCCTTTGCACCTTGGCCAACACGATCAACGTCAAAAGCACGGCAACGCTTACCCCGGG
>CATLEQ010000183.1 GCA_949915905.1 uncultured Lachnospiraceae bacterium
CAGCTGTTTGGACAATCTTATAGCGGCACCGTTGTCCGGATTGGTCTGTAATATTATTTTCGTTAGTTTGTATGCCTTGGTGTAATCGCGATGTTGACCTGTGACGAGATATTTGTTTATAAGATATCGGCGACGGAGCTGTCCATCGCGGAGGTGGCCGAGCAGGTGGGAATCGGAGATGAAAATTACTATGCCAGACTGTTTAAAAAGTACCAGGGCAGGACTCCGTCCCAGTACCGTACCTTGATGCGTGAGAAAAGCTAGATGAATCATAACAACTGGAAATCATGCTAGTTTGAACAAAAATCCTCCTCGCACGATGAAGCACATGCCGTTATAATAAATAACAGAAACGTCGACATGGTTTCTTTGAGAATATAAAATACTAAATTTATAGCGGAAAGTGTATGGAGGGAGAAGCATGAAATTAAGAGATTTGACTATAGAGTATAGAAAAAATCCGATTGGCTTGGACGTAAATCCACGATTTTCATGGAAATTGGAGAGCGACAAGCAAAGTGTCATGCAGCGTGCTTATCACGTGCGGGTGTTGGAAGACGAGTCACCGGAAGACGGTTCGGGAGTCGGCAAGGGGACGTGTGTCTGGGACAGCAAAAAGGTGAAGGGTGACAAGTCCGTGCTGGTTCCCTATCAGGGCGAGGAATTGCGGCCTTTTACCAGGTACCGGGTCGAAGTGGCCGTATGGGACAATCAGGGGGAAACGGGCGAGGCGTGCGGATTTTTCGAGACGGGGCTGCTCGAACAAAAAAACTGGCAGGCGAAGTGGATTACCCATGGTTTCCCGCAGGAGGAGACGGCATGCCCGGTTTTCGTAAAAAAGTGCACGTGTGAGAAAAAGGTGGTGCGTGCGCGTGCCTATGTAACCAGCCTGGGCATCTATGAATTGTGCGTCAATGGGAAAAAGGTGGGGGACTCCTACCTGGCACCGGGGTGGACTTCCTACCATAACCGGCTGCAGTACCAGGCGTATGACATTACGGACTTGATGATTAGTGGAAGCACGGAAACGGCCGTAAACAACAAGATTGAACTTACGGTGGCGAACGGCTGGTATAAAGGATATTTAAACGGCGAGGGTGAAAATTGCTTTTACGGAGACCGGGTGGCCGCATTGGCGATGTTTCGCGTTGAGTACGAGGACGGAACGCATGACGTGTTCGGCACGGACGAGAGTTGGAAGGTAACGACCGGCATCGTCAGGGACAGCGAACTTTATCATGGGGAAATCCAGGATTTTACAAGGGAAGATGTGGAAGACGAGTACGCAGAGGATGCCGGGCAGACGGCAAGGTGCGCGGTTTTGTTTGACGCGTCGGAAAAGGTGACACAGATTGTTGCCCAGGAATCGGAGCCGGTGCGTGTCATTGAAGAAGTGGCGGCGAAAGAAAAAATCATCACTCCAAAAGGAGAAGTCGTCATCGACTTCGGGCAAAATCTTCCGGGATTCGTCAGGGTGGAATTGCCGCCGCTTACCGGCGACAAGCTCGTCATCCGCCATGCGGAAACATTGGATAAGGAAGGCGATTTTTATACGACCAACCTGCGCACGGCCAAATGCCGGGACATTTACATTTATAATTCTGAACAAATCGGAAAAGTCGCCGCGCCGCATTTTACGTACCGGGGATTTCGCTACATTTGCCTGGAGGGCGTGGACGAAGACATAGAAATCAGCCGCTTTACGGCCTGCGTGCTGCACACGGACATGGAGAAGACCGGCAGTTTTACTTGTGACAACGAAAAGGTCAACCGATTGCAGGAGAACATTGTCTGGGGACAGCGTTGCAATTTCGTCGACATTCCGACGGATTGTCCGCAACGAGACGAACGTTTGGGATGGACGGGGGACGCGCAAATTTTTTGCCGCACGGCGATGTTTAACTATCAGAACGCGCTGTTTTACCGAAAATGGCTACGTGACGTGGCCGTGGAGACGGACGACGAGCACGGGGTTCCCCATGTCGTGCCAAATATCGTGGGACCGTCGACGGGAACCGCCGTATGGAGTGACTGTGCGACCGTCATTCCCTGGACGGCCTATCTGGTTTACGGGGACGAAGAGATTTTGCGGGAGCAATATGCCAACATGCGCCAATGGGTGGAGTATATCCGCAGAAGCTGTGGGGAGGACGTTTTGTGGATGAACGGCTTCCAGCGTGGCGACTGGCTGGCACTGGACAGCGACGAGAGCCTTCATCTGATGAGCGGCGGCACGGATACAAACCTGGTGGCCAACGTTTATTATGCCTATTCGGTCAAATGCGTCCGTGAAGCGGCGAAGGTGCTGGGAAAAAGGCGTGATGCGGCGGTTTATGGAGAACTATACGATTCGATTGTCGAGGAACTGAATCAGGAGTATGTGACCCGGAACGGGCGGCTGGTATCGGAGACCCAGACGGCATGCGCGTTGTTGCTTTATTTTGGCCTGATAAAGGAAGAGTACCGGAAACGGGTGGTAAAGATCCTGGAGGATAATCTGTCGCTGCACAAGGGGCATCTGACCACGGGATTCGTGGGAACGGCTTATCTGTGCCACGTGCTCAGCGAAAACGGCAGGCATGATTTGGCGGAAGAATTGCTTTTAAACGAGGAATATCCCGGATGGCTGTATGCCGTTAACATGGGGGCGACTACGATTTGGGAGCGGTGGAACTCCGTCCTGCCGAACGGGGACTTTGACGAATCCGGTATGAATTCGCTCAACCATTATACATATGGTTCAATCGGAGACTGGTTGTATCGTAAGGTGGCGGGCATCAACCCGCTCGCGCCCGGATATAAAAAAATCCTCATTCGGCCGATTCTGACGAAAAGCATTACGCGGATGGATGCCTCCTATGAGACGATGTATGGAGCGGTGGAGGTTCATTTGACATGCAGGGACGGCCAAATCGTGATAGACTTGAAAATCCCGGCCAATACGACGGCGGTTTTGGAATTGCCGGAGAGGGAGGACGAGATAGAGCTCGGGTCGGGCAGTTATCATTTTGCATATGAGACGGAAACCGACTTGCGTGGCGGGAAAATCACGATGAATTCCACCTTGGAACAAGTGTGGAACCTTCTGGGCGGCGCGGAAGAGTTTGCAAAGATTACGGGGCAGCCGCCTTTGGAGCCGTCAATGCAAAACTACTTGAAGGAAAAAACGTTAAGCCAGCTGGCGATGATGACACCGGGTGGGGAACAGATGATAAATGCAGTGTATGAGAAGGTAAAAGCACTGACAATGTAAAAAGGGAAGGGATTTGATGAAAACATGTCAAATCCCTTTCTTTTTTATTTCTCAATCTGTTATAATGAATTATGCTGAAGGGTTTCTTTCGTTTAATCGTTATGCGGGCGGGTACTTCACTTGCCGTGAGAACTGAAAATTTGGCAGGAAAGAATGGAGACGGATATGACGTTACAAACATATGCGAAATTGTTATCGGAACTGAGCGAGGTACCGGTTTTATATATGGATGAGGATAATCGGCTGATTTGGCAGTATAATGAGGAATACGGATTGGATGAAATGCCGGAGGGCCTTTGGGACACTCTGCAAAAATTACTAGAGAAGCTGCGCGGCGGAGACATCTATGCATGCCAGTATTTAAAAGACACGCTGCCAGTTTTGATGATCGGGATTCGTTGCCCGGAGCAAGGGGGATTTTTGATCGTGGGAGCGTTTTGCCTGCAGACCCTCTCCTTTAAAGAACAAAATGAACTATGTAAATTGTGTGGGGAACATTCCTTTGAGAGATTTGTTTACCAGGGAACATGTAGAAAGGTCTGGAATGAAATAAGATGCTTTTTGCAATTCTTATATCATATGGACGTGGAGGAAAGCACGCTCTTTCGGAGAGAAGATGCCGAACACGGGGAAGCCGAGACGAAGGAGCGGAAAAAGAGTAAGATTTTCATGGAGGAGGAAGAGGAAAACCATATTTATCGGGATGAGCAGATTATAATCACAAAAATGAAAAATGGAGATGTAGATTTCGTGCGGGAGGCACTTACATATCGTTTTCCGGCATATCCGCGTCTGATAGGTTCTGACTTGTATCAAACGGAAGAGTACGTTACCGTATCATTGGTTGCGATTCTGGCGAGGGCGGCGATTGAAGGCGGCGCTTCTTCTGCGGAAAGCTTTCGATTGAGTGACAAGTTTTTGAAAAAAGTATCAAAATGCGGTAAAATAGAAGAACTGATGGATTTAAGAATTGAGGTCGGAGTGGCCATGACGGAGCTTTGCAGAAAATGCAGGAGCAGAAATCGGGGAGGCGTATCTGTCGCATCTTTTCAAGACTTCGGAGGGTGTCACGGTCGTGGCTTATATTCAGAAGGAAAAGATATAGGCGGCACAGAATCTATTGAAGTTTTCAGACTACGGCATTGGTGAAATTGCGGCATATCTGAATTTTGGTTCTCCCAGCTATTTCTCAAAATTGTTTAAAAAATATACGTATTTGACACCGGAACAATACCGGAGGGAATACGGTGCTTCCAAGTTTTAAATGCTTTTATTCCAGATTGGGACAAAATCGTTATAGTGAGTGAAAAATAGTAATAACAGATTAAGATAAAATCTTTTACAATAAGGACAAGTGAAGGGCGAGTCCTTATTGTAAAAGATTTTTTTAGGAGGAAGAAAATGATGAAAGAAAAGAAAAGGTATTTAAAAACCTGGCAGTATTTTACGGTCGGCGCGGGAAATGCGGGAATGGTACTGACCGCCAATTTTATCACAAATTTTTATATTCTGTTCACCACGGACTACATGGGGTTGAACAGTGTCTGGATTGGTACGCTGATGTTGGTGGCAAAGCTGTTTGACGGCGTGACGGACCTTATTTTCGGGTTTATCCTTGACCGGGGAAAAAATAAAAGGGGAAAAGCGCGTCCGTGGATTTTCCGGTCTGCGGTGCCGCTCAGCATCAGTGCCATTTTGATGTTTTTTGTACCGGACGCGGGGGGAGTCGTTCCATATGTTTATTTCTTTATTTTTTATACGCTATACAATGCGGTCTTTTATACGGCGGCGAATCTGTCTTATAATACGCTGTCCGCGCTGGTTACAAAGAGTGACTCTGAACGTGTGACGATGGGAGTGGTTTCTTATTTCCTCGTGGTAGCCGCGAATCTTGCGATTACCGGGGGGACTCTTGGAGCCGTAAACGCATTGGGAGGCACAGTGGCGGCATGGAGAACGGTAGTGACGATATTTGGCGTTGCGGGAGCCGCCCTGCTCCTTCTGTGCGCGGGAACGGTAAAAGAGCTTCCAATGGAGGAAACGGGAGAACAGGCGAAAGAACAATTGGCAGTCAAAGAGGGATTTCGGATTGTAGCCAAAAATCCATATTACTTCTGGTGCATTATTGTAAATATCGTGATGGCCGTGGCACTGGCGGCCTTGTCAAATTTGACGTTATATTATTGTAAAATAAATCTGCATGATTTGGATTTGTACTCCGTTTTAAATGGTGTCGGCATATTGTTTATGATACCGGGACTGCTAATCGCGCCGACATTAGTAGCGAAATTGGGAGCGTGGAAATGTAATGTCTATACGAGTGTCTTTGTCTTGGTGGTTACGATTATGTGTATTCCTGCAAGCATGCTTTCAGGAGGCGTCCCGTTCATGGTACTTTATCTTGTGAGAAATATTCCGTGCGGGGTGCTGGCGGCATCCCTTGCGCCCATCGGACCGGGAGTTGCGGAATATTCCTACCTGCAAAGCGGACATCATGTGGAGGGGATGATTTTCTCCAGCTCTTCCATCGGTTTCAAGATTGGCAGCGGGATTAGCGCGGGAATGGTAGGATGGGTACTTGGAGCGATTCACTATGATTATACCGCTGAAATTCAGTCGGCGGCGACGGAGATGGGAATGGCACTGGCGTTCTTCGGAATACCAATCGTGATGTTTGCGGTGTGCATTCTTGCGTTTTACAACTTGAATGTAGAAAAGGGATTGGAGAAGCTTCAAAAACAATTGGAAGGAGAAATGAACAATGAAGACAGACAGAATCAATGAGGAAATGCAAAAATTAGTAGATATGCAGGAAATGGCAGGAGGAGCACTGATTGTCAGGCACCATGGAAAAGAGGTTTACAAGGGAAAATGGGGATATGCGGACATTCAGGGAAAGAAACCGGTGGATTATAATACGATGTGGCTGCTCTGCTCGATGTCGAAACCAATTACGGCTGCCGCGGTAATGCTTTTGATAGAACAAGGAAAAATGGGGTTGGATGACAAGATTAGCCAATATATTCCGGGGTTCAAACATATGAGGGTGTGTGCGAAGCGGGTAGGGGTGGATGGAAGTTACCAGCCTGACCCGCATCACCCGGAAGGAATGACGATACCTGAAATATTGGATGGCATGGAATACGTAGACGCAAAGAGGGAAATAACGGTTCGTGATTTGCTTACGCACAGCAGCGGGCTGGGGATGGAAGCACCGGGGCTTACTTTTATGGAGCGGGTAAACAGCCATGAGGACGTGTTGGCGACCAGAATTGCAAAGTGGACAAACTGCCCGTTGGATTTCCAGCCCGGGGAGGGAACCGGCTACAGCCCGTATGCTTCCATGGAAATTCTGGGGCATATTGCGGAGCTGATCAGCGGATATGATTACCAGACTTTCTTGAAAAAGCATATTTTTGAACCACTGGGAATCAGGGATATTACATTTCAGTTAAGTGAAGACCAGCATGAACGATTGGCGTGCCTATATAAGGGGGAAAATGGAAAGTTGGAGTATGTTCCCGAGAAAGACAATGGACTGTGGGGAACGGATCTGGAAGCCGGGTATTTTTCGGGGGCGGCCGGAATGACTGGTTCGATAGAGGATTATGACAAGATAACCACCATGTTTGCCCAGGGAGGAATATACAATGGCACGCGTCTTTTAAAAGAGGAAACGGTGCGGATGATTTACGAAGAACGCGGCGAGCGGGCATTGGATTTGGTGCCGGGAGTGCGCTGGGGATTGGGAATGGCGGTATTTTATCAGCCTTCCGCCATTGGCATCCATGTGCCGGAGGGAACCTATGGATGGAGCGGGGCTTACGGGACGCATATGTTTATCCATCCGGACAGCGGCATTTCCGCAACATTTGCCATGAACCGGGCGGATATCGGAGGATCCGCTTCACCCATCGCCAGAAAAGTAGAGGAAGTGGTTTTTGACCGTTTTTTAGGATGAAGCCG
>CATLEQ010000184.1 GCA_949915905.1 uncultured Lachnospiraceae bacterium
CATAAGGTTTCAGATGATGACGGGAATCTCTGCGAAGTTCCAGAAAATTTTTTGAAACCATGGTGTCCGGGGATAGGTTTTCCTGAAAAAAGGAAAGAAGCGGGGCGTGTTTTTCTTCGGATAGCTTTGTGGTGATTTCAGTCGCCAGCTTGACGGGCAGACAGATAAAAGCCACCGTACAGTCGCTGTCAAAGCGTTCCACATGCTTGACGGAACGGTTGATGAGGCAAATGTCATTCGTCCGGTACTGATATAATTCGTTTTCAATCTGCACCGGGACGATGCCTTCCAGCACGAACATCAATTCAAAAAAGTCGTGCTGATGCAGGTAAAAGTTCACTCCTTCTTCTTCCGTCATGAAATCGGACGAATTATACATGGAAAAATTGGTACTTCCGGAAAAGCTGAGCAAATTAATATCGGTAATAAGCCGTTCCTGGGCATATCTGCATTTTTCAACGAAAATGACAAAATCGGAACTTAAGGAACGGATTTTCTGGTTTTCGCCGTTTTCCTTGATAAAGTGGCTGCCGGAACGTTCCAGGAAACTATAAAAATTTAAATTCTTCGGATTCTTGTTTTCTTGTGATGTTGCACTCATATCCATTTTTCACCTTTTCCCAGTTACAGTACCATTGGTGTTCATATTATACCATGTCCACTAAGCTCGTGAAGGATCTCGCTAAGTGGTCAGGTATATATTCACACTAGGCTCGACAAGACCTCGCCAAGTGTTCATATTATACCACATTTTTGGGTAAATTGAACAAAAAGTGAGAGGAAGTTTCGGATTGTATACACTTTTTGACGAGGTGATTCGGATAGGACATTGTTGGAGGGGCTCAAAAATATATAATGGAAATTAATATCTGACATGCGCAAAGATGATAAATAATGAAAAACAGTGAAAGAGAGGAACGAAAGAGAAATGAGTGAAAAGAGAAGAGAAAACGGACATGATAAGAATTATGCGATTCGAGTGCTGGCCTATACGTTGTATTGCGGGTTTAACGGTTTGGAAACGATTATAATCGCGTATATGACGTATTATTTGACGAACAGTTTGTTTTTGTCAGCCGGTATCGTGGGCGGACTGGTCGCGGTGGCAAAGTTGTTTGACGGCGTATCCGACGTCGTGGCAGGATTTTTGATTGACCATACGCACACGCGATGGGGAAAGGCAAGACCATATGGCTTGTTTGCGATAGCCATGTGGATTACGGTCGTCTTATTATTTTCGACACCGGTAAGCTGGTCGACGGGAGCGAAATGTGTTTATGTATTCATCATGTACCTATTGACGGACACGGTATTTCGCACCCTGGTGCTGGCGGCCGATCCGGTTCACTATCGTCATGGTTTCAATAAAAAGGAACAGATGGACAGCGTGGCCATCTGGGGAACGGTAGGCGGGGCGATTGCCATTGTGGGTTCCATCGCGATTCCGATTTTGGTAAATGTATATCAGTTCCAGGATCATGGATGGACGATTATTGCGGCGGCGTTGGCGGTTCCGGCAGCGGTTTTCAGCAGTTTGAAGGTTTTTTGTATTCCCGAAACATAGGAAGTGGAGGAGATGGCGGAGGAACAAGGGACAGAAATCAGCGTGAAAGATTCTCTGAAATATTTGTTGCATAATAAGTATATTTTCCTTTTCGGAATCGCGCTTTTATTTGTCATCGTGTTACAGTCCATGGGTTCCATCCAGACCTATTATTTTACATATATCGTCGGAGATTTGTCCAAGCTGTCCGTGGCAAATACGTTTTCCATGGCATCCTTGTTCGTGACTCCGCTGTACCCGCTACTGGCGAAGAAATTCGGCAAGCGCAACATGGCCCTGGGATGTTTTCTGGTTGGCGGCGTGGTTTCTCTGGTGGCAGTATTCTTTACGACGAATTATGTGGCTCTGGGGATTATTAATACGGTGCGCATGATAGCATTTGGTTCCATCAATGTAATGCCTGCACTGTACACCATTGACTGTATGAAATATACGGAGTGGAAGGATGGCGTGAGACTTGAGGGAGTCGTAGCGGCCGTTGTCAGTCTGGCGACGAAAATCGGTGCCGCCGTGGCGTTGCTTCTTACCGGCGTGGTACTGGAGATGTTTGGATATGACGGAAACCTGGCAGTGCAGTCACAAGGTGCGACCAATGCCATCTGGTGGATGTATATCATACTTACGGCTTTGATTATGTTTGCGTGTGCGATTGTCATGTATTTCTATAAAATTGAAAAACAAATGCCGCAGATTGAGAAGGAACTGGCGGAGCGCGCAGAAGGGGTGAATGCTAGATGATTCGAGAAGATTTTAACAAGCATTGGATGTTTTCCAAGGATGTCAGCGGCATGATGGGAGCCTTATACGGGGAGGAGAATCAGGGAAAGACGATTCTGCTGGAGTTCGAGGGGATTTATAACCGGGCGCATGTATATTTGAACGAGGAGTTCGTCGCTTCCTGCCATTATGGATATACGAATTTTTATGCGGATTTGACCAATCATTTGAATTATGGCGGGGAAAACCGTTTGAAGGTGAAGGTGACGAATCAGGACGTGCCGAACAGCCGTTGGTATACGGGTTCGGGAATTTACCGCCCAGTGCATTTGTTGGTGGGGAATGCGGCACACATTAAGCAGGACGGGTTGAAGATCACGACGCCGGAGGCATCCGAGGACATTTCCACGGTGGAGACGGAGGTTATCATTTGTTATGACGGGATGAAGCGGGTAAAGGCATGGCTGGAGACGCAACTTTTGGACGAGGAGGGCAAAACGGCCGGTTCGGAAAAAACCCCAGTCACGCTATATAGGGGCAAAGAGGTGACGCTCCGTCAGAGAATGTTTGTATATGATGCAAAGCTTTGGTCATTGGAAGAGCCGAATCTCTATCGGTGCGAATCGAGGCTGGTGATTGACGACGAAGTGCAGGACGTGGCGAGGGAGCTTTTTGGCATCCGCCATATACAAATTGACCCGAAGTATGGGTTGCGGCTGAACGGAAAGCGGGTCATGTTGCGTGGGGCATGCATCCACCATGACAATGGCGTAATCGGGAGCGTGACCCTGGCAAGGGCGGAGGAGCGGCGTGTGTGGCTTTTGAAAAAGGCCGGGTTCAATTCGATTCGAATGGCGCACAATTCCTCGTCCCGCGCCCTTTTAGACGCTTGTGACAAGGCAGGGATGCTGTTGATGGAAGAAACCTATGACATGTGGAACGAGGGGAAAAATCCCTATGACTACGCGCAGGATTTTGCCGCGCACTGGGAGGAAGATTTGGAGGCAGTCGTGGCGAAGGATTTCAACCATCCGTCCGTATTTATGTATTCCGTGGGAAATGAAATCGGCGAGATTAACAGGCCGGCGGGAGCAGAGCTGAATCGGAGACTGTGCGAGAAATTCCGCAGCCTGGATTCCACCCGTTACGTGACCAATGCGGTGAATGGCATGGTGGCAACGATGGAACATTTGCCGAACGTGATGTGCGACCTGGGAATGATTACGAAGGAGCAGCTTGCGGCCATGAATAGTGTGCCGGATACGGCATCGGCGAATGAAGCTTCGAAAGACGCGCCTCCTGGGGAGGCGGCCGTGAAAGATGCGGCACCCGGGAACCTGGGCGGGGATATCAACGACGTGATGACAAGCCTGATGGGACGGATGAATGAACTGGGAACGCACCCAATGGTGGCGGATGTCTTGGACGAGACGTTTTTGGCGTTGGATGCCTGCGGATATAATTATATGAACGGGCGTTATCCGTTGGATTGCAAGGAATATCCAAATCGGATTTATTATGGTTCCGAGACGTTGCCCTCGGATATTGACGTGAATTGGAAGTATGCGAAAGAAATTCCGCAGATGATCGGGGATTTTACATGGACCGGCTGGGATTATATCGGGGAGTCGGGAGCGGGCGTGCCGAAATATGGCGACGCGTCGGGATTTTTCAGCCCTTACCCGATTTATCTGGCGTATGTGGGCGATTTTGACATCATCGGTTACCGCCGCCCGATGTCCTATTATCGGGAAATCGTCTGGGGATTTCGGAAAGAACCTTATATCGCGGTTCAGCTTCCAGAACATTATGAAGATGACATGCATGGTACGCCATGGGCTTGCAGTAATGCGATAGAGGGTTGGACGTGGCCTGGATTCGAGGGAAGGCCGATTCAGGTGGAAGTTTATTCGGACGCGGAGGAAGTGGAGTTATTCATCGATGGAACTTCGGTAGGAAGACGGCCGGTTGGGGAAGAAAATCGTTTTAAAACGATTTTTGACACGACTTACCAGGCGGGCACGGTGGAAGCGGTCGCTTATGTGAATGGACAAGAGACAGGGCGGTTTGCGGTAAATACGGCGCGGACGGAAAAGAAGCTGAAGCTAAGTACTGACCGAAACATCCTTCATGCCGACGGACAGGACGCGGCCTATCTTATGATTGAAGTCGTAGATGACCGGGGCAACGTGCATACGGAGTTTTCGGACAAGGTTCGAATCGAAGTGGAAGGCGCGGGTGTCTTGCAGGGATTTGGAAGCGCGGATCCCAAAAGCACGGAGCATTTTTACGACACGGAGAGAACGCCGTATTACGGACGGCTTTTGGCAGTGGTGCGGACGAAAGACGAGGGCGGAATCATCAAAGCGCGCGTGCAGGCGGAAGGGTGCGAAGCGGCGGAAGTCGTCTTGCAGGTATTGTGAAATGAGTGACGTTGATTTGCTGCGGGACTGTTGATTCAAAGAAAAGAAGATGAATGGGAAGGGAGAGCACCAAGGAATATGAATGTGAAGGAATTGAAAAATATACGATATATGGATGCGTCTTTGTCGGCGGAGGAGCGCGCCGATGATTTGCTCTCGAGGATGTCGTTGGAGCAGAAGTTCGCCCAACTGCAATGTGCATATCTATATGAAATTAAGAGAAACACATATGATGGAATCGGGGAAATCGGAACCTTGTTCTTTGAGGCGGAAACGGCGGAGGAATGGGCAAAGGAAATAGAGGAAACGCAGCGGCAGATTATCGAGACGAGTGAATACGGGATTCCGGCACTGATTCACTGTGAGGCGTTGACCGGCGCGGTGATGCCGGAGTCGACGGTGTTCCAGTCCGGAATCGGCCAGGGGGCAACGTGGGATCCGCAGAGCGTGCGGGACATGGCGGATATCGCGCGAAAGCAGTTGTCGGCGGTGGGAATCCGTCAGACTCTCGCCCCGGTCATTGATATTTGCCGCGAGCCGCGTTGGGGAAGGCTTGGGGAAACCTATGGGGAAGATCCCACACTTGGGGCGGCCATGAGCGTGGCCTATGTCAAAGGCATGCAGTCGGACGACCTGAAAAACGGAGTGATTGCCACGTCGAAACACTTTTTGGCTTACGGCGCGTCGGAGGGCGGCATCAATATGGCAAATACGCCGGTTACCGAGCGAACCTTGCGCGAGGTCTATGCAAAGCCGTTTCAGGCGGCAATCACCGAGGCGGGCCTGCAGTCCGTGATGAATTCTTATGGTACGATAAACGGGGAGCCGGTTGTCGTTTCCAAGAAATATTTACATCAACTTTTGCGGGAAGAAATGGGATTTGAAGGCCTTGTCGTATCGGACTATACGTCCCTTGGTTATCTCCAGTTCCGTTTCCACATGGCGGAAACGATGGGCGAGGCCGGGGAAATGGCTTTGAAAGCCGGACTGGACGTGGAGTGTCCGCAGCCTCTGGGTTATAATCAGGAGCTTTTGGAAAATGTCCGAGCCGGGAAGGTGGACGAGAGTTATGTGGATCGGGCCTGCAGACGGGTGTTGGTCTCCAAGTTCAAACTAGGCTTATTTGAAAATCCATATCCGGATAAAGAAGCAATAAAGCGTGAATTTTATAATGCGCAGTATGATAAAATTTGTCTGCAAAACGCTTGCAAGTCCCTGGTTTTATTGAAAAATAACGGGATATTGCCGTTGAGTAAAAAGACAAAGAAAATTGCCGTAATCGGACCGCATGTAGATTGCCTGCGTCAGTTGTTTGGCTGCTATACGTGGCAGGCCATTACGGAAATGTATGCGGACTTCTCGCAAGGGGCGATGGCCGGTACGGATACGGCAAAGGCCGCGGCGACGGCTGCTTCTGACGGCGAGCGGGAATATTTGCCGGGATCCAAGCTGAAAAAGGAACTTTCCAGCGTGGAGCCCCGTTTGAGAGAGAGCCTTCCACAATGTCTGACGGTACTGGAAGCGATAAAGAAAACCTGCCCGGATTCGGAGATTGTATTCGTGAAAGGATATGACTATATCGGGGACGACCGCACCCAATTGGAAGATGCCGTGAAGGCTGCAAAGGAGGCGGACGTGGTGCTTGCCTCCTGCGGCGGCAAATATGGATGGGGAGCGACCGTCACGACGGGAGAATGCATGGATGCCGCCAATATCGGGCTTCTGGGGATTCAGGAGGAAGCTCTGCGCTTGCTTGCAGAGGCAAATCCAAATTTGGTATTATTGCATTTTGACGGCCGTCCGATTTCCAGTGAATATGCCGAGGGGCATGCGGCCGCGATTTTGGAATGCTGGAATCCTGGCATGTATGGTGCAGAGGCGATTGCCGACGTGATTTTCGGGGATTATAATCCGGGCGGAAAACTGCCCGTCACGGTGTCGAAAGACGCTTCGCAGTTACCGATGTATTACAACCATGAAAATGGCAGTAATTACTCCCGAGGCGCGTATCTGGTAGACGGGTATGTGGACATGGACATGCGCTGGAAAGTGGAGGCGGGTGCGATGGAGGTACAGATTGGCTCATCGTCAAACGAGATTCTTTTGACCGCGCCGTTTACCATCACCAGGGACGCATATGTCGAGGGAAGGACGAGGAGCTTTTATGCCAAGGCAATCATGTAATGGCCGGTATTGCGCCAGCCGCAAAGCGGCATATTTCCTTATGCGGCTGTGCGCATCATATTATATTGAGCGGCAGTTAAATCTACCGCTCAGTATAACCTATTTTTTCGATCTTGCCAGTGCTGCCTCCACGAATCCTTTAAACAGCGGATGTGGGCGGTTCGGCCGGGATTTCAGCTCCGGATGCGCCTGCGTGGCGACAAACCACGGGTGCGCCGGGATTTCAATCATTTCCACGATGCGTCCGTCCGGGGAAATACCGGAGAGCATCATCCCGTTTTCTTCAAGAACTTCCCGATAATCATTGTTTACCTCATAGCGATGGCGGT
>CATLEQ010000185.1 GCA_949915905.1 uncultured Lachnospiraceae bacterium
CCATGGAAATAATTCACGCGGCGATGGGGTCGGGACTATGGAGTATGGAGTTTGATAAAAACGCGCGGATGATTTCCTGCACCTGGTCAGAGGTGTTTCGAAGCATGCTAGGGTATCAAAGCGAAGAGGAGTTCCCCAACAAACTAGAATCCTGGTCGGACTTATTACATACGGAAGACAAGGAACGCGTCATGAAGGAATACTGGGACACCGTGTTGGATTATAGCGGGGAGAAGACATATGACGTGGAATACCGCCTTCTGACCCGTGATGCCGGATGGCGGTGGTTTCATGCGGCAGGCCGGCTGTCCAGGCGTGAGGACGGGTCGCCAATCACGTTCGTGGGACTTTTTGTTGACATTGACGATGAAAAGAAGATGGAACAGCGGCTGGAGAAGCAGAAGAAGGACTTGCAGGACGCACTGGTGGCGGCGCAGCATGCCAATCGGGCGAAGACGACGTTCCTCAACAATATGTCCCATGACATCAGAACCCCGATGAACGCCATCATTGGATTTACGTCCCTCGCCGCCGCGCACATTGACAATACGAAGCAGGTTCAAGAGTATTTGTCGAAGATTACCACGTCGAGCAATCATTTACTCAGTCTGATTAACGACGTTCTTGACATGAGCCGCATCGAGAGCGGAAAGGTGAAGATTGAGGAAAAGGAAACGTCCCTTCCTGAAATCATGCATGATTTGAAGACCATCGTGCAGGCGGATGTCGCGTCAAAACAGCTGGAGTTCTTTATTGACACTGCCGACGTGGTAAACGAACATGTCTTGTGTGACAAGCTGAGGTTGAACCAGGTATTGCTCAATTTGTTGAGCAATGCCATGAAATTTACGAAACCCGGCGGCATCGTGAGCGTGCGCATCCTGCAGAAGGGGGGCGTGTCGGGGGGACTGGCATCCTATGAATTCCAGGTAAAGGATACTGGAATCGGAATGAGCAAGGAGTTCATGGAACATGTTTTTGAGCCGTTTGAACGCGAGAGGACGAGTACGATTAGTGGAATTCAGGGAACGGGACTGGGGATGGCCATTACCAAGAACATCGTGGACATGATGGGCGGCACGATTTCCGTTGCCAGCGAAGAAGGGAAGGGCACGACGTTTACGGTCGCCCTGCAGTTTAAG
This sequence comes from uncultured Lachnospiraceae bacterium, assembly GCA_949915905.1. GTDB lineage: Bacteria > Bacillota > Clostridia > Lachnospirales > Lachnospiraceae > Schaedlerella. The sequence continues at coordinate 1,143 of CATLEQ010000185.1, forward strand.
ACCTGTTCGGGGCCGGTAAGGCAGGAGGCCATTCCGGAATTGACCGGACTTCGGGCACTCGTGGCCGACGATGATTTTAACACTTGCTCCAGCGTGACCAAGATGCTTTCCACCATCGGTATGCGGCCTGATTGGACGACGTCCGGAAAGGAGGCGGTGCTTCGTGCCAGGCTTGCCGGGGAGCAAAATGACGAGTATGCCGTCTATATCATTGACTGGCTGATGCCGGACATGAACGGGGTCGAGGTCGTGCGGCGCATCCGTGGAATCATTGGAAAAGAGAAGCCCATCATCATCCTGACCGCGTATGACTGGTCGGACATCGAGGAAGAAGCACGGAAGGCGGGCGTTACGGCGTTTTGCTCTAAACCGATTTTCTTGTCGGAGTTGCGGGACGTTTTGGAGTCGCCGTTCGCGGCCGGGGACGTGGAAGATGTCGTCTGCGAGGAAAATTTCGTCTTTGAGGGAAAGAAAATCCTTTTGGTGGAAGATAATGAGTTGAATCAGGAAATTGCCGTGGAAATCCTGCAGGAGGCGGGATTTATCATCGATGTTGCAGAGGACGGAGCGATCGCGGTGGACAAGGTGAAAAACGCCGAGTCCGGCCAATATGACCTGATTTTGATGGACATCCAGATGCCAACCATGGACGGGTACGAGGCCACGAGGCGGATTCGGGCGCTGAAGGGTTCGAAGTTGGAGGGAATCCCCATCATCGCGATGACGGCCAATGCGTTTGACGAGGACAAGAAGGCTGCGTTGGACGCGGGAATGAACGGGCACATTGCGAAGCCGATTGACATCCCGAAGCTGATGGAACTATTGGCAGAAATTTTACGATGAATATGCCTTACGCTAAAAGCGCACGGTTTCGCATCTGTTTGGGCGGTTCCGTGAAAAATAACACATGGTTGCCCGCTTGTTGCAAAAGGTTGTAATTACCGAAAAGTTATGCTATATTAGGATTCATAAAGAAGCGATGGGATTACATAAACATAAGAGAGTCATGTGTATTTGCTGTAATTCGTAGAAAGGATGGACGAAAATGGGAAAAATCAGGTTGAATGAAGATGCGGAAATTGTGGCGACGGTTCGGAAGGGATTGGCAGAAAAAGGAGGGTATTGCCCTTGCCGTGTGGGCAAAAGCGAGGACATCAAGTGCATTTGCAAGGAGTTCAAAGAACAGATTGCAGACCCGGAGTTCGAAGGGTATTGCCATTGCATGTTGTATTATAAGGAGAAATAAGACTACATAAAAAGGAGACGGACTAACAGAGCCAGTCGGCGCGGAGTGCATTAGATGAGGGCTATCGGTTAAAAATAGTAATTAACCGATAGCCCTCATTTAGGTATATCAATTTTGGACTGTCTTTTTAAATTATGTGTTTCTACCATCTATCTTCCGGAATCAACCGCTTGTAAAAAATCGGTTGAAAGTAATCTTTATTTTCCCTATAATGCAGGAAAAGAGGTAAGAATCATAACTAAAAAGAGAAAGACACAATTTGCATTCGAAGGAAGGAGGTGTTTTGCTTGCAGGTAGAAATTAAAATTGACAGTTCGTGCGCGGAGCCCAAAGTGCTCATTTTGACGGCTTCCGTGACGGAAGAGGTGGAGGCCGTCTTGGAAAATATACATCTTTTCAAGCATTTCGCGTCGGATGTGCCACGGATTATTTCAGGAATCAAGGATGAGAAACTGGAAGTGTTGGAGCAGGAAGATTTGATTCGAATCTTTGCAAATGGCGGAAAAGTCTTTGCCGTGACGGAGAAAGGTGAATATGTGTTACGTCAAAGGCTGTACGAGTTGGAGGAACGTTTAGACGCGCATTGGTTCGTCCGAATTTCCCATTCCGAAATTATCCATCTGAAAAAGGTTGACCATTTCGATTTAAGCTTTACGGGGACGATTTGTGTCAAGTTATCAGATGGCACGACGACATATGTCTCCAGACGTTATGTCTCCAGGATTAAAAAAATATTGGGAATATAAAAGTAGAAATCAACGCCGGAAACATCAGGAATAGAAATTTAGAAAATAGAAGCAGGAAACGAAAATCTAAGAAGAAAAATGAGGTGAAGAAAATGAAAAAGAAAGTGATATTACGTGGACTTTTTGGTTTGCCGACAGGAATCGCGTTGGGGTATGTGATTACCGTGGTTATTTCCCTTATCCGGGGAAAAGGATATTATGCGCCTTGCGTGCCGGAATTGATTGACGTGATGGGAAGTGAAATCGGGGCGGTCGTTTTGCAGATGGTGCTCTGCGGCGTGCTGGGAATAGGGTTCGCGGCAAGCTCGGTGATATGGGAAATAGAGCATTGGAGCCTGGTGAAACAGACGGGAATTTATTTCTTGATTATTTCCGTAATCATGATGCCGACGGCTTATTTTACGTATTGGATGGAACACAGCGTCATGGGGGCACTGAGCTACTTTGGCATTTTCGTTTTAATTTTTGCCGTCATATGGGTGGTACAGTTTGTCATGGGAAGGCGTAATGTCGAGAGGATGAATGAAGAATTGAACAAGGTGAAAAAAGATATCTAAATTTTTGAGATTGGGACTTGACTCTCACATTGTGGTATACTCTAAAGTGAAATAGAGCTCGGAAATTTTACGGAAGTATGAGGACGCGCGCGAAATGGAGCGGTTTCTTCTTGTGAAGCGGGAAGAATTCGTGACGGAAGTTTGCTTTCCGGTAAAGAAAAAATAATAGGCGCAGAAAAGTAAGAAATGAAAAAACCCCCTTGGATTTTGCTGTGAAAGTATATTCCAAGGGGTGTTTTAGGATATTCTATTGTATTTAATTTAAAACATACTAAAAAAGTAGGAAAAAGACTTGTTATTTTTTAGACAAGATGTTATACTTTGTCCGTCACAGAAAAGAGCAGATAAGAGGAGGAAATCAAATGGCAAATTTTGAGCAGTGGGATGGATTTGCGGGGAGAAACTGGAGGGATTCCGTGGATGTCCGGGCGTTTATCCAGGACAATTACACGATGTATGACGGAGACGAGTCTTTCCTGGCAGGGCCTACAAAGGCGACGGACAAGCTGTGGGGCAAGTTGCAGGAACTGCAAAGGGAAGAGCGTGCGAAGGGCGGCGTGCTGGACATGGAGACGGAAGTCGTTTCCGGTTTGACCGCGTACGGTCCGGGATATATTGACGAGGATATGAAGGACTTGGAGAAGGTCGTCGGATTACAGACGGACAAGCCGTTAAAGAGGGCGTTCATGCCGTATGGCGGCATCAGCATGGCGGAGAAGGCGTGCACCACGTATGGATACCAGCCGAGCGAGAAGTTGCATGAGATTTTTACCAAATATCACAAGACGCACAATCAGGGCGTGTTTGACATTTACACGCCGGAGATGAAGAAAGCGCGCCACAACAAGATTATCACGGGGCTTCCGGACACGTACGGCCGTGGGCGTATTGTCGGCGATTACCGCCGGGTGGCGTTGTATGGTATTGATTTCCTGATTTCCAAAAAGCAGTATGATTTTGAACGTTATGCAAGACATGGCATGAAGGGAACGGACTTCCGCCTGCGCGAGGAGGTTGCCGACCAGATTCGCGCGTTGCAGGAAATGAAGGAGATGGCGGCCGTTTATGGATACGATATTTCCGTGCCGGCGAAGGACGCGAGGGAAGCGGTTCAGTGGCTGTACTTTGGATATTTGGCGGCGATTAAGACGCAGAACGGGGCGGCGATGAGCGTCGGCCGTGTGTCCACGTTCCTTGACATTTATATTGAAAGAGATTTGAAGAACGGGAAGCTTACGGAGGTCGAGGCGCAGGAGCTGATTGACCATTTGGTAATGAAATTCAGGATGGTAAAATTTGCCAGGGTTCCGTCCTACAACGAGTTGTTTTCCGGCGACCCGGTATGGGCGACGCTGGAGATGGGCGGAATCGGCATGGACGGGCGTTCCATGGTCACGAAGAATGACTACCGTTTCCTGCACACGCTCGAGAACATGGGACCGTCACCGGAGCCGAACCTGACCGTTTTGTATTCCCCGGCACTGCCGGAGACATTTAAGAGGTATTCGTCCCTCGTGTCGGTCAAGACCAGTTCCGTCCAGTATGAAAATGACGACGTGATGCGTCCAATCTGGGGCGACGATTATAGCATTTGCTGCTGCGTGTCCGCCACCCAGACCGGAAAGGAAATCCAGTTCTTCGGGGCGCGCGCAAATTTGGCGAAGTGCTTGTTGTATGCCATCAACGGCGGCATTGACGTAAAGACGAAGCAGCAGGTGGGACCGGCCTTCCGTCCGATTACGTCCGAATACCTGGATTACGACGAAGTGATGGAGCGTTATGACGACATGATGGAATGGCTGTCCAAGCTGTACGTGGACACCCTGAACATGATTCACTACATGCATGACAAATATAATTACGAGGCGGCAGAGATGGCGTTGATTGATACCGATGTACGACGTACGTTTGCGACCGGTATCGCGGGCTTCTCCCACGTGGTGGATTCTCTAAGTGCCATCAAGTACGCGAAGGTCAAGGTCATCCGCGACGAGCAGGGACTGGCCGTGGACTTTGAGACCGAGGGCGATTTCCCGAGATATGGTAACGATGACGACCGCGCGGACGACATTGCCATCTGGCTGTTAAAGACGTTCATGCACAAGCTGAGCAAGTGCCACACGTATCGGGATTCCGAACCGACGACCTCGATTCTGACAATCACGTCCAACGTGGTTTACGGCAAGGCCACCGGTTCCCTGCCGGATGGAAGAAAAGCGGGCGAGCCGCTCTCCCCGGGGGCGAATCCGTCTTACGGCGCGGAGATGAACGGCCTTTTGGCATCATTAAACTCCGTGGCCAAGCTGCCATACGAACTGGCCTTGGACGGCATTTCCAACACTCAGACCATCAGCCCGGGCGCGTTGGGGCACGACGACGAGGAGCGGGCAAACAACTTGTTCCACGTGATGGACGGGTATTTCAAAAAGGGCGCGCATCATTTGAACGTCAACGTGTTTGGTACGGAAAAACTGATTGACGCGATGGAGCATCCGGAGAAGCCGGAGTACGCGAACTTCACGATTCGCGTGTCGGGATACGCGGTGAAGTTCATCGACCTGACGAAGGAGCAGCAGATGGATGTAATCGCGCGGACGTGCCATAAAGAAATGTAAAAAGGGAGACGTCCCGACAAGGGCGGCCATGAATAATTGTCGGTGTATGAGGGCAAAATGTTACAATTCGGCATCGCGTTAACGCGGCTGAACAGTAATGGAAAAATGTCCTTTATACACCGGCATCGTTATGGAGGTGATGAAATGGAAGAAAGGCAGGGGAAGGTCGGCTACGTGCATTCTTTGGAGAGCTTCGGCTCGGTGGACGGGCCGGGCGTGCGCTATCTGATTTTTCTTTCAGGATGCGCGATGCGCTGTCAGTTCTGCCATAACCCGGATACCTGGGATAGGAATGCGGGGATGCCATATACGGCGGACGAATTGCTTTCAAAGGCACTCCGGTTTCAGGAATATTGGGGCGAGGAGGGCGGCATTACCGTCAGCGGGGGCGAGCCGCTTTTGCAGGTGGACTTCTTGATTGAATTCTTTCAAAAGGCCAAGGCAAAGGGCGTGCATATGACGATTGATACGAGCGGGAGCCCGTTTACGAAGAAGGAACCGTTTTTTGGCAAGTTCCAGGAGTTGATGAAGTACACGGACTTGCTTTTGCTGGACATCAAGCAGATGGACGAAGAAAAGCACCGCTTGTTGACGGGAAGAACAAATCAAAATATTTTAGATATGGCGAGATACTTGTCCGAGACAGAAAAGCCGGTCTGGATTCGTCACGTGCTGGTGCCGGAGCGAAGCGATTTTGACGAGGACCTGCAAAAGCTTTATGCGTTTATCCAGACCCTTCACAACGTGGAGCGGGTGGAGGTGCTGCCTTACCACACGCTGGGTGCGTATAAGTGGAAGGAACTGGGGTATGAGTACCCGTTGGAGGGAATTGACGCGCCGAGCCGGGAGCGGATACAAAACGCGAACCGAATTTTACACACGGGGAAATAGGAGATTGCCGTCCATG
>CATLEQ010000186.1 GCA_949915905.1 uncultured Lachnospiraceae bacterium
ATATATGGAGTATTACATGCGTTTCTTGGTGGCGATTTACGAGGAGTCTGGCAGGTCGTACTCTCTTTTGGGACTTACAAAGCAGGAGTGCCGCGCGATTATGAATGAGTGGATCGCGGAGGAGACGCTTGACTGGGACGAGGAACAGTTTGACGAGGAGGGCGAGCTTTTGACCCGGTCGAACATGGCATCTGTTTGTCTCAACAATTTGGAGGCATGGGGATGGCTTCGGCAGGATTTTGACGAGACGTTGAACGCCTACGTTGTGTCATTCCCGGAATACAGCCAACTGTACGTGGAATTATTTCAAAGGCTCTATAGCGATGATGACAGCAAGGAACGGGAGAGCGTCCTGGCGGTGTACAGCTATCTTTACACATATAGTTCCGATAAAGAAAAGAATAACGACATTTTAAAAAGTGCCCTGCAGACTTCAAAGGCTTTGTTGCAAATGCTTGCAAACATGCAGGAGGGGATGCGGGGGTACTTTGACGAATTGTCCTGCCAGAGAAGTTTTCTGGGGATTCAGGAAGTGCTTGTGCGGGAAATCAATAACAGTGACAGCAAGAAGTACGCGATTCTCACGACGACGGACAGCTTTTATCGGTACAAGGAAGCGGTCAAGGAACTGATAGAGCAGAATCTGCGGGAAAATGAAGAGCGAAAGCAAAAATTTTTGGATGAAATACAGCTTGAAAAAGAGCGAGCCGAAACAAAGCGGCTTGGGACGAAACAGGCTGAATCGGCGGAGACGCAAAATCCGGCACAGTCAGCCACGAAAGCACGCAAGTTAGCGCGGGCGGTGCATTTGTGCGAGGAGGCCATGGACATTATTTACCGCATTGAGCGGGAGTTTGACGCGATTGAAAAAAGATATAATAAATTAATCGAGCAAAAGACGGTATTCGCCAGCCGGGCGGCGGCGCGCATTCGATATATTCTGCTGGAGGGGGCGGCCAAAGAAGATCAAACGCTTACACTTGTGAACATATTGAGCCGAAGTGATTGTCAGGAGGAAATCCTGGAAAAATTGGCGGGGCGGATGCACCTGACCGAGAGATTTCGCGTGGTGAACGAGAAAAGCCTGGCAAAGAGGCGGGAGTCGGCAAAGGAAGAGTTTGCCCCGCAGGCGGTTGCAATGTCGGAAGAGGAGTCAGGCGGCGCGTTGGACGGATTCGTGCTAAAACCGCTTTATACGGCGAAAGAAATTGCCGAATTCAAGGGGAGAAACATGCAGGACGGAACGTTTACGGTGACAAAGGACACGGTGACGTCCATGGAGGATTTAGAAAAGCTGTTTTTTGTGTGGCAGGAAGCAACAGAAAAAGCGGAAGCCGAGGGTGAGATTTTTGTGGGCGAGGATTTGGAAAACGAGAGCGGTTATAGGTTCTCCAGACTCACGATAAATGAATGAGGAAGGAACAAAAATGGTTGCATATATGGAGGAATTATCCGTCACGGAGGCGGAGAATCTGAAAAAGACAATCGCGAAATTATTTCGTCAGACTTGCATTTTGCAAATGCGTTACGATCCTGTGACATTGGTTCCACGGGATAATATGGACTATGAAATTTGTGCAAGGCACAGAAACTTTATCGAGGATTATTTAAGCGTGTTGGGATGTGAACTCGTGCATGACCCGCAGGAGCATATTTTCCGGCTTGTGGGCGAGGGCGTGGAAACGGAAAAGTTAAGCCTTACCACGACGATTCTCGTTTTGCTCGTAAAGATGATTTATCGGGACAAGATTCTGGGAGAGGGCTTAAATGCCACGGTGACGACGCTTGCGGAGATTCGGGAATATGGGAAGAACACGAATTTATTAAATCGGAAGCTTACCGTGGCGGAGTGGCGGGAGGCCTTGTATCTGATGAGTAAGCACCAGATGATTGAATTGCCGGGAGCCGTGAGGGACATAGAGGACGACACGCCGATTTATTTGTATAGCACGATTAATTTGTACGTCAGTGCCACGGACATCAACGCGCTGGTGGAGGAATACGGGGAGGAGGCCGCAGAAGATGAAACAATCGAAGAAGATTTTTTCCCGGATGCTCTTGAATAACTGGGGCGGCATCAGCCACAAGGTAATGGAGTTTCATGAATATGTGAATCTGTTCAGTGGGAAAAGCGGTTCGGGGAAGTCTACCGTGATGGATGCCATCCAGGTGGTGCTGTACGGCAGCGTCGCCTCCACGTTTCTAAATAAGGCGGCGGACGATGCCAAAAATAAGAGAAGCGTCTTGAGCTACCTGCGCGGCGCGCAAAAGGATGGCAGTGCCAATCGGGAGAACGTGGACTTTTGCTCCCAGATCGTGCTGGAGATTACGGATACGGGAAGCAGGATGTCCACTTGCATCGGCGTCGCTTTCGAGGTGGGGAAAAATGATTTGGATTTGAAACGATATAATTTTTTCAGCCACTGCGGGAACATGCCCAAAGACGAATATTTGACGGAAGACAAGACCCCCTATACGACGGCACGGCTTAAGAAACTGATAGAGGAGCGTAAAAATTCGGAAGAAAACCGGGGACTGGTGGACATAAACCGGATGTATGCGTCGAAGGAAGCCTATCTAAACATGGTGTACGAGGTGATTTTCGGGCAACTCGACCCGGGGCGGCTGATGACGATGGAAAAAAGTGCCATTGCCCTCCGCATGACCAATGGAACGGGACAGTTTATCAAGGATTACATGTTTCCTAAGAGCAAGGAAAATACGGTGTCCACCATCAGCGAGCAGTTGGGGGCCTATCGGGAAATTAAGGAGCGGGTGGATGATTTGGAACACCGCATCGAGATTTTGGATGAAATCAGTAAGTTCAATTTGGAACTCGTGCGGGTCAAATCAGACAAAGTGCGTACGGAGACAATTCTTCGAATCATAGACATAGAAGGCTGTAAGACGAGGCTTATGGCAAAAGAAGAAGACTTGGAGCAGATTTCGAAGCGGATTTTGGAACTGGAAGAGAAGCGTCAAGGCGTGGAAGCGGCCAGGAAGGTGAAGGAAGAGGAACTCATCGAGGTAAAGTCAAAGCTTCATGCCAGTGATTACGGGCGTAAAAAGAAAGAATTGGAGGACATGGAAGCCACGATGGGGCTTCTGTCGGGAAACTCCAGAAGGTGGCGGGAGATTGTAAACGGGCTGCGTTCGTGGGAGGAAGACGAGGAAATCAGCTGTTATGTGAGTAATCCGACGCTGCAATGCATGGATGAAATACTGGACGGGGAGGTTTCGGTTTCTGCCTTTGAAAAGGTGAAGCGAGGCCTGAAAAATGCGTTAGAAATGATTGACGAGGAAGTGGACAGCCTAAGCGAGAATATTCGAAGCGTGAAGAAGGAGCTGGGCGAGAAAAAAGAAATCGTCGAGGACTTGAAAAATGACCGCAAGCCATATAAAAAGGAGCTTAAAAGTGCCCGGGCGCAGTTGCAGAGCGAGCTCAGTGACCAATATGGACGGACGATTCATGTGGAAATTTTTGCGGATTTGTTTGACATTACGGATGAGAAATGGAAAAATGCCATCGAGGGACGGCTTGGGCGCATCCGGCACAGTCTTGTGACCGAACCGCGCTATGCGTTGGACGCGGCAAGGATTTTCCGCAGGATGAAGCGCAAGGAGTACGAGGGGATTGACTTGATGAACACGGCCGCCATAAAAAGGGATCAGCCGCAGGCCGGGGAGGGCACCTTGTACGAGGCGGTTTCGGCGCAGGAACCATACGTGGACATGTGCCTGAAGCGGTATCTGGGGCGGATTTACAAATGCGAGACGGTGGAAGAGCTGCATGAAGTGAAAGAGGGCGTGACCCCGGATTGTTATTCTTACAGTAATTATATTTTCCGCCATTTGCGGGAGGATGACTATAATCGCCATGCCTGCATCGGGACGAAGGTGTCAAAGGCGAAATTAAAGGAGCTGGAAGACGAAATCTATGAATTGGAGAAGCGGCAGCTTTCCGACACACAGATGCGCGACACGTTAAAACGGGCGCAGAATTTTGAACAGTTGAATCAGGATCCGGAGCAATTATTGGAATTGTCGAAGGCGGCGGGAAAACTGGAAGAGTATTTGGAGAAGCGAGAGCGGCTTGAGGAGGAACTAAAAAGGTTGGCGGACGGCACGCTGACGGCGGAATTGACGGCGAAGCGCGATGAACTGGAACGCGAGGTGGGCGAGCAGGACAAGGTGCTTGGCGAATTGATGAAAGAGCGGATCTTACAAGAGGGAAACCAGGCGGCGGCAAGGAAGGAGCATGCCGATTTTAGGGATCGGCTTTCCATGCTTACGCAGGGGTTCGTGGCAAATGAGTCCCTTATGGATGAAGTGAAAAGGACGCTGGAAAACCAGTCGGAGCAGGCATACCGCAGAAAACAGAATGAGCTGTTGACGGATTTGGAACGGCAGGAGGAGCAAGAGACCGAGCAAAGGGCGATTGCACGCAATAAGTTCAACCGTGAATATCCGGGCTATGGCTTTACCGGCGTGGAACATGAAAATACTCCTTACGATAAGCTTCTTTTGCAGCTTCGAAGTGATTTTGAACCGAAATATAAAGAAGACTTTGAGAAACAGTATCGCTTGGTCTACCGTACCTTGCGGGAGAACGTGATTGCCACCATCCATGGGGAAATCAAGGCGGCCTACCGCCATAGGCGGGAAATCAACCGAATGCTGTCAAAGATTCAGTTTTCAGACAGCATTTACCAGATTGACATTCTTCCGGCAAAGAATGAGAACGGCCAGTTTTATGAAATGCTGATGGCACCGGAGTTGGACAGCAAGGTGATTGACAGCGATGGCTTCGACGGGCAGCTAAGTCTCGGCGAGGATGAATTTTATCAAAAATACGAGAAGCAGATTCAAAGGCTTACGGAGAAGTTCATGCCGCCTCGCGACAGTGACGGGGCAAAGGTAACCCTTCACAAGCAGGAGATGGAACGGTATGCGGATTATCGGAATTACTTGACGTTCAGCATGTATGAGCGGGTGGAAGACGCACAGGGCAATGTGAAGCAAAACGCCGTGGATGACATGGCCGGGCGTGATTCCGGCGGCGAAGGGCAGAATCCCAAATACGTGGCTCTTTTGGCGGGATTCGCCATGCTTTACATGCAACAGAGCAACCGGGACTCCAAGATTCGTCTGGTGCTTCTGGACGAGGCGTTTTCCAAGATGGACAAGGAACGAAGCGAGGTCTGTCTGCACTATGCGCGGGAACTTGAATTGCAGTTGATCGTCTGCGTGCCGGACGAGCGGCTGCAGTCGCTGATACGAAACGTCGACAGCGTGTATGGGTTTCGGCGGCATAAAAACCAGGTGACGATGATGCATATTGACAAAGGAGAATATCTGGAGATGCTGGAGGGGCGGGGTGAGTAGCGGCGGGAATTATGTCATTTCCCTCTCCAGGGCAATCCCGCCCATCGTGTTCTGCCCCGTCTTGCGGTAGCCGGACGGGGAAAGTCCCGTCACGGACTTGAAAATGCGGTTGAAGTGCGTCAGGTTGGAAAAGCCGGTGTCCTTGCTGATCTGCGTGATGGTCTTGTCCGTCTCCATGAGCTGCCGCTGGGCGTTCATAATTCGCGTGACGTTAATATATTGCACGATGGTACTGCCGGTGTTGCGTTTAAAATCACGGCATAAGTAATAGGGGCTGACGTAAAAAAGCCGTGACAAGTCCGTCAGGGAAAGCTCCTCCTGATAATGTGAATGAATATAATTGATAATTTCGTGAATGCGGCCCTGAGTGCTGCTTTTTTCTGGATTTTGTTTTTGTGCATGTAAAATAATGGTGAACAGCAAAACATTTAAAAGGGTGTGTTGGTAGTCCTTTTGAAACTGTGCGCAACTGGCCGGGATGCGGATAATCGCGTCCAGTATCTGGTAGATTTGGCGGGCGGCCTGACGATCCGGACGATAAACGCCGTTTCCCGTATCCAATGCCTCTTTTAAATTTTCCGAGTCAATTTCTTCGCGTTCAAAATAGAGGACGACGCGTTTGAAAGGTACGTTTTCCAAGCCGTAGGAACGATGCATCACGTAAGGGGAGAACAGAATCATTTCCCCGGCATTTAGAAAGTACGTGTCATCGCGCATCAGGTGGTAGCGCTCCCCCTCTTCTAAGTAGTACAATTCATAATAATTATGATAATGGGAATGCATCATGTTGTCGTTGATGCCGGCAATTCGCTCTCCGGCGATGCTTTCCCCTTGCGCCATGTAAATTCCGGCCTGGTCTAACATGTCGTCACCCCTTTATGGTCGTGTTTTGTTCGAAGTCTGCATTGCATGAAGGCTTGTGATATTTTTTCGTTGAAAGAAATGTAACATGCCCTACCACTAATCTGTACCTATTACCATGTTTGATTCATGTTTTCGTATAATTTGATTTTACTGTCACATGTAACCAAGGTCATGCCCTCCTCGATGGCGGTTGCCATGATCAGTCTGTCAAATGGATCATCGTGAAGCTCCCATAAAAATGTGCAGGTATCCAATAAAATACATCATATATACTCCTTTTTGATATTATATAAAAAGTATATCATGTTCCGATTTGTCATTCAATAGTTGATTTTTCCTCAATCGTGTCATTGTGATTCATTTCGATTCATGAATTACAATGAATAAGGGCAAGATATGTAAAAAATTATTCGATTTATGGCAATTTCTGTCTAGTCTTGCGTAAAAATTTCCAGTATGATAAATATATAACAAAGAGGTTGCACGGCACTAGGCTCGAACAGAGGAAGTGACAAGTGTAGCGGAAGGAGGTATTTATTATGAAAATCTGTACCAAGGTTCTCTCCGTGGAAAGGCATGATTCCTATGCGTCCGTCATGACGGACGCGGTGGAGATACGTGTTCTTTTCCTGACGGATTCCATCGTGCGCATCCGTGCCGGATTTGACGGTGATTTTGCCGAAGAATCCTACAGTCTGGTCATGACGGCATGGGAAGACCGCATGGATGAATTTCTGAAAGGCTACCGAAAGCGGATTAAGGCGGCGGACTTTGAATTGGAGGATGGCAAGGAGAGGGCAGTGCTCCAAGGGAAGCTTCTCACCGTGGTGGTGGAAAAGGAGCCTTTCCGTATCTGCGTGTATGACCAGGAGAACACGTTGTTGCACGCGGACATCGTGGATTTGGCCTATCAGGAGGATTCAAACCACCGGCGCATCCA
>CATLEQ010000187.1 GCA_949915905.1 uncultured Lachnospiraceae bacterium
GGCTTGTGGGCGTGTCAACACCGCGTATTTTATTCGTGCACATTTTGCCTAATATCTTGCCGTCACTTTTGTCCTCCCTGGCCATCGGATTTAATAATGCGGCCTTGGCGGAGGCGGGATTAAGCTCTCTGGGAATCGGCGTGCAGCCGCCGGACGCGAGTCTCGGAAGGATGCTTTCGGAATCGCAGACGTATCTGGCGAGCGGCGTGTGGTGCGCCATATTTCCCGGCATTTTCCTCGTGCTTCTGGTGCTGGGAGTAGGACTTTTAGGAGAAGGCATTCTGGACCGGTTCGGGGGCGGGAGATAAGGTTTACTGTAAAAGTCCCGGACGGCGGCCATATTATGGAGGATGCTTGCATCTGCAATAACATGGACATTGGACTTTTATTCATGGTGTTGCCGTCAGGCGACATGTCAGATTTAAAAAGTTAGAGGGTAATAGGAATGCTTAACGTAGAACATTTGTCAATCCATTTTGAGGATAGGGGGCAAAGGGAGGAGGCGGTAAAAAACGTATCCTTCCGGCTCGCGGACGGGGAAATATTGGGAATCGTAGGGGAATCCGGCTCGGGTAAGACGATGACGGCACTGACGATTGCGGGGCTTAAGAAACAGCATGCGGTGATAGACGGCGGCAGCATTTGTCTGGACGGCGTGGATTTATTAAAGCTTGATGACGCGCAGATGCGAAGCGTGCAAGGGGCACAAATCGGCATGATTTTTCAGGAGCCGATGAGTGCGCTCAACCCGACGATGAAGATTGGAAGACAGTTGGAGGAAGTACTGGTTCTTCATACAAAGTTGTCGAAAGAGGAGAGGAGAAACAAGGTTTTTGCGGCGATGGAGGACGTGGAGCTAAGAAATCCGAGGGAGCTTTACGATAAGTATCCGCATGAACTTTCCGGCGGGATGCGCCAGCGGGCCATGCTGGCGGCGGCCATCGTCTGTCGACCGAAGCTCTTGATCGCCGATGAACCGACGACGGCGTTGGACGTGCAGACGCAGGACGGTATTCTCGAGTTATTGAAGAAGCTCAACCAGAAATATGGGATGAGCATTCTTTTTATTTCCCACAATTTACGCGTGGTGGAAAAACTATGCGGTCGGGTTTTGGTGATGAAGTCGGGAGAAGTGGTCGAGGGAGGAAGTGTGGAGGGGATTTTTGGCAATCCGCAGACGGAATATACGAAGGAATTGATTGCGGCGATTCCGACCGCTTGTGTCAGGAATGAGGGAGATAAATCGACGGTAGATGAAGCTGACATAAAGCGGAACGAGGGCGTGGCGGATGAAACTACCGTGCGGCGGGACGAGGCCGTGGCGGATGAAATCGCGTTGGAGAAGGATATGCCAGAACGGAAGAAAGTGCTTGAGGTGCGTCATCTTAATGCCTACTATCGGGAGGGCAGAGGGCGTCGTCAGATTTTACAGGATGTTTCGTTTGCCTTGCATGAAGGAGAAATCGTCGGGCTCGTGGGAGAGAGCGGCAGCGGGAAGACGACGCTTTGCAAGTGCGTACTTGGACTTTTGAAGGATTATGAAGGAGAAGTGATTCATCATACAAAACGTCCGCAAATGATTTTTCAAGATCCTTATGGATCTTTGAATCCGCGTAAAACCATCGGTTGGATTTTGGAGGAACCCCTTAAGGTGCAAGGCGGGTTTACGAAGGAGGAGCGTAAGAGAAAGGCCGAGGAAATGTTAGAGAGGGTGCATTTGCCGAAGGAATTTTATAAGCGTTATCCGAGGGAACTAAGCGGCGGACAAAGGCAGCGCGTGAGCATTGCCACGGCGCTGATGACCGGGACAAAGTTCATACTGGCGGATGAGCCGCTATCGGCACTGGACGTGACCGTGCAGGCACAGATGATTGCACTTTTGAAGGAATTGCAAGAGAAAGAAAAAATCTGCTACTTGTTCGTGTCACACGACTTGGACGTGGTGCACATGTTGTGCGATAGGGTGCTGCGGGTAGAGGAAAAAATAGTGCGGTGGATGGAATGAGGCGGAAGCCGGGGATAGAGAAAGTCGTGAGGAAAATGTGGGAGTAGGGAAGAAAAGTCGTGAGGAAAATGTGAATAATGGATTGAAAAAGTGCGTATAATCTCGTAAAATATACTTGGAACGAATTCGCGCATAGGTGATTTTAATGCGGTCGTCAAGTGTTTATAGCGGGAGGGATTGTATGTATCGGAAGTTGCTGGAAGAATTAAAGGTATGGAAAAATGACGTTCACAGAAAACCGATGATGATCCGGGGAGCAAGGCAAGTGGGGAAAACCTGGTTGATGAAGGAGTTTGGAAGGACTTGTTATGAAAAGTGTGCATACATTTCCATGGATGAAAACGAAATCATGGAGGACGTATTTCGGGATGCGTTTGATATTAAGCGCATTATCACGGCATTGGAAATTGAAGTGGGATTTCAGATTGAACCGGAGAATACTTTGATTATTTTTGACGAGGTGCAGGAAATTCCGAGGGCATTAAAGTCGCTGAAATATTTTTGCGAGAACGCACCGCAGTACCATGTCATGGCGGCGGGCTCCCTGCTCGGCGTGGCATTGCATGAAGGGACGTCTTTTCCCGTGGGGAAAGTGGAATTTTGCGATTTGTATCCGATGGATTACCAGGAGTTTCTTCTCGCGTGCGGGGAGGATGGATTGGCAGAACTGCTGGAGTCAGGGGATTATAAGTTGATTACGAGCTTTAAAAATAAGTATATAGATTTGTTGAAGTTTTACTATTATGTCGGCGGGATGCCGGAGGTCGTGTCCACGTATGTCCAGACGAATGATTTGAAAAAGGTTCGCAGGATACAAAATAGATTGCTTGGCGCATATGAAAATGATTTTTCCAAGCATGCGCCGGCGGAAATCGTGACGAGGATCAAGATGCTTTGGAACTCGATTCCCACGCAGCTCGCAAAGGAAAATAAAAAGTTCATATATGGTCTGGTGCGGGAAGGAGCCAGAGCCAGAGAATATGAAGTGGCAATCACCTGGTTGATAGATTGTGGACTGATTTATAAAATAAACCGGGTGAAAAAACCAGACTTCCCGTTGCGGGCATATCAGGATTTTCAAGCGTTCAAGCTGTTTGTTCTGGATATCGGCCTCTTAGGAGCCATGTCCAGGTTAAGTGCGAAAATGATTTTGCAGGGAAATCGCTTGTTCGAGGAATTTAAAGGAGCACTTACCGAGCAGTACGTATTGCAGCAGTTAAAGGAAAATCCGGAAATCGATATTTTCTATTGGAGTTCTGACACGGCAACGGCGGAGGTTGATTTTCTGGTTCAGACGGAGGAAGATATCATTCCGATAGAAGTGAAAGCCGAGGAAAATTTGTCGGCAAAAAGCTTGAAGTCATTTTATAATAAATATCGTCCGCAACTGTCAATTCGCACGTCCATGTCCGATTACAGAGAGCAGGAATGGATGGTGAACGTGCCGCTGCACATGGTTGGGGCGTATTTTCGAGGTCTGTACGGAGTATAAGTTGGCCTGATAATTTGTCAAGGAAATGATTGCGGACGTGGTAAAGGTTCTGAATTTCCGGGCGAGATAAAGATAGAAAAATAAATATAGATATCACCATTTCGAGCAGTCTGGCACTTGCATTCGCCAGGCTGTTCTTTTTATGCACACGGGCATTATCTTATAAAATTAATATAAAACACAAAAATAAAATGAAAAACAAAAATATTATCATAAAAAATAAGAAAAATCACAAATAACTATTGAAAAAAATAAAAAAATAATATATTATGACAATATAACAAAAATTAAAGGAAAAATAGAAAAGATTTATTGTGCAAACGGTGACAAAGATTCTAAAAACAAAGAAAAGTGAGCGGAGAAGAACATGAAATCGTATGAATTAGGCCTATACGAAAAGGCGATGCCGTCCTCTTTGAGTTGGCGTGAGAAATTGGCGGCGGCAAAAGCGGCGGGGTATGACTATTTGGAGATGAGCATTGACGCGTCGGAGGAAAAGATACGGCGGGTGTACATGTCGAAGCAGGAGCGTTTTGAATTGATTCAGGACATGTACCAGACGGAACTGCCAATCCGTACCATGTGCGTCAGCGCGCTGACCAAGTTTTCACTTGGCAATCCGGACGGAAAAATGGTGAGCCGGGGAATGGAAATCGCCGAGAAATCTATTGAACTGGCGGCGGATTTGGGTGTTCGCGTCGTCATGATCCCGGGATATGACGTATATTACGAGCCCTCGGACGAAAAAACGAAGAGTGAATATCTGGAAAATTTAAAAAGGGTTGCCGAGATTGCGGAGAAGACCGGCGTGATTCTGGGCTTGGAGACGATGGAAAACGAGTTTATGAACACGGTGGAAAAGGCGATGAAGTATGTCGTTTTGTGCGGCTCGAATTATTTGAAAATATACCCGGACATCGGGAATCTCACGAATGCCGCGAAGCAATACAAGATGGACGTGTTGGAGGATTTGCAGCTTGGAAAGGGAAACATTACGTCCATGCATTTAAAGGAGACGCTGCCGGGGCGGTATCGGGAGGTGCCTTATGGAACCGGGCATGTCGATTTCGAGGCGGCGATTCGGAAAGCGTGGCAGATGGGAATTCGCAGGTACGTGACGGAGTTCTGGTATCTCGGGGAAGAGGATTGGAACGAGGAGCTAAAAAAGGCATATGACAAAATGGCCAACATATTGAACGAGTTGAACAAGTGAATGGAATCAAGTGAATAAAATGAAAATGGATAGGAGTGACGATGATGAAAGTGGAAAAGAAAAAAATATCGGATTTGACGAAATGCTACTCCATCGCCCCGTTGGAGTACAAAGGGAAAAGGCACTTTCTGGTGGCGGCCGAGAAGGTGGACAAATGCCTTTTGTTTGACGAGGAGGGCAATCAGGAAGGAGTGGTATGGGAAGAGCCGGGCGGGGTGATGACGATGGTTCAGGTTCCGGGAACGGACGGCCAATTTCTCGCCACGCACAAATTTTACTCGCCAAATGATTCGAAGGAGGCGAAAATTGTCGTGGTGACACCGCAGGAGGATGGAAAATGGGACGTGAGAACGTTGGTGGATCTTCCGTTTGTACATAGGTTTGACATTCTTGTTCGCAATGGGGTGGCATATTTGATTGCCTGCGCGTTGAAATCCGGTCATGAATGGAAAGACGACTGGCGTTTCCCGGGAAAAGTGTATGCGGCGCCCCTTCCGGATGATTTGAGCGGATTTGACGAGGAACATCAATTGAAATTGGAAGTAATCAAGGATGGAATGTTAAAAAACCACGGCTATTATCGCGACGAGCAAGATGGTGTCATGACGGGGATCATTTCTTGTGAAAATGGCGTGTTCCAGTTTGTTCCGCCTGCCGAAAAGGATGGTGCATGGGAAATAAAGACATTAATTACGGATGCCGCAAGCGATGCCGTCCTGGTTGACTTTGACGGGGATGGAGAAAAGGAAATGGCCGTAATCGCGCCGTTTCATGGGGATAAAGTTCGTTTCTATAAAAAACAGAATGAAAAATTCGAACTCTGTTACGAATTTCCGGAAAGCAGGGAGTTTTTACACTCCATTTACGGCGGGATGCTCGGCGGCAAGCCGGTCTTGATTACGGGGCATAGAAAGGCGGAGCGGGATTTGATGCTTTTCTATTATGACTCGGAACAAAAAACTTATGCAATGGAGTGCATTGATAGGGATTGCGGCTCCGCCAACGTGTATCATTTTGTAAAGGAAGGCACGGATTATCTGGTGTCTACAAACAGAGAGATTGACGAGGTCGCCCTATATAAAATAACGGACGTGTAACATGGGAAATGGGGGTCTGTTATTCGTTCCGTGCAAACTTGGGGCGGATGGCGGCTTGCCGGATAAGGGGTGGCGGAATGGAGGAAAATATGAACATACTGGTTCTGGACGTCGGTACGTCGAGCATGCGTGGAATCTTGTTTTCTAAAGAGGGCGTGGAGCTTTTGTCGAAGCAGTGTTTGTACCAACCGGATTATATGGCGGGAGGATTCGTGGAGCAGGATCCATGTGACTGGGAATGTGCGATGTATGAGATTTTACGGGCGATTTCGGATGAGGCGAAGAAACGAAACGTGCAGATTGACGCGATTTCGCTCACGTCTTTGCGTTCCTCGATGATTCCGGTTGACAAAGACGTGCGCCCGTTATGCCGGGCAATCATGTGGCAGGACAAACGGACGGCGGGAATATGTGAAGGACTGGAGGCTGAAAATGAAAGAATCGTCCGTCTTTGCGGGGCGAGGGTGAATCCGGTATTTTCAGGCGTAAAGATGGCGTGGGTTCGAAAGGAACGGCCGGATATTTATAAAAAAACATATAAGTTTTTGGTGGTTCCGGATTATTTGATTTATCTGTTGACCGGCAAGCTTTGTACGGATTATACTTATGGGAGCCGTTCGCTTTTAATGAACATTCGTACTTGTGAGTGGGACGAGGAGTTGCTGGAACTTTTTGGCGTGGAAAAGGAAAAATTGTGTCCGCTTGTAGAACCCGGCAGTGTATGCGGACGTTTGACGAAACAAATCGCGGACAAGACCGGCTGTCCGCAAGGAATTCCGGTGATTACGGCGGGCGGGGACCAACAATGCGGGGCCGTTGGCCAAGGAGTCGTGCGGGAAGGGATTCTTTCTGTCACGGCCGGAACCGGCGGGTTTTTACTGGCTGCGGCCAATGAAGTCCCGAAGGGGCTAAAAGGGGACGTGATATGCAATTATTCTGCCATTAAGAACCAGTATATACTGGAATCGAGCGTCCTGACCTGCAGCTCGGCTTTTGATTGGTTTCGCCGGAATTTTTATGAAAACTACACATACGAGGAATTGAACGAGATCATTGAAAAGGTTCCGGTCGGGGCGAATTCAATTTTGTGCGTCCCGTATTTTCAGGGACATGCCGCGCCGGACTGGAACAGTCAGGCAAGAGGCGTATTTTCCAATATCACCCTGCACACGAAAAAGGCGGATTTGCTTCGGGCACTCCTGGAAGGAATCTGCTATGAGATTGCGAATGGGATTGACGTGTTAAAGTCGTATGTGGAGGTGCAGGATGTCTGGATTAACGGAGGACTGGCGGGCAGCGAGGCATTCAATACGATGCAATGTGACGTATATGGGATGGATTTGGCACGTCGGGGAAAGACGGATGC